>JAAYOE010000046.1 GCA_012520455.1 Tissierellia bacterium | reverse complement strand
GGGATAGAAGTGGTTGATAGAATAATATAGCGGGAGAATACTATGTATTATAATAATTTTGGCGAAAGAAGATTATCAATGCTCATGGATTTTTATGAACTTACCATGGCAAACGGCTATTTCTCCAACGGGATGAAGGATGAAATAGTGTATTTTGATTTATTTTTCAGGAAGAATCCGGACGGGGCAGGCTTTTCCATCGTGGCAGGCCTGGAACAGGTGATTCAATATATAAAAGAATTGAAGTTTTGCGATGAGGATATTGAATTTTTAAGGACCAAAAAAATGTTTACGGAAGACTTCCTGCAATTTTTGAAGGAATTTAAGTTTTCCGGCGACATCTATGCCATCCCTGAAGGAACCCCCGTATTTCCCAATGAGCCATTGATAACGGTAAGAGCTAAGACAATTGATGCTCAAATAATTGAAACCATGATGCTTTTAACAATAAACCACCAAAGCTTGATCGCCACCAAAGCAAACCGGGTGGTCAGGGCTGCAAAGGGAAAGCCTATAATGGAATTTGGCGCAAGGAGAAGCCAGGGCTATGATGGCGCCATATACGGGGCGAGGGCTGCTTATATAGGAGGAGTTGTTGGAACAGCCACGACCTTGGCTGATGAAGCCTTTGGGGTTCCGGCCCTGGGAACCATGGCTCACTCATGGGTACAAATGTTTGAAAGCGAATATGAAGCCTTCAAGAGATATGCCGAATGTTATCCCGATAGCTGCAATTTGTTGATTGATACCTATAATGTTCTCAAAAGCGGGCTGCCGAATGCGATCAGAATATCCAAGGAAGTCCTGGAGCCTATGGGCAAGAGGCTCAAGGGCGTCAGAATTGACAGCGGCGATATTGCATACTTAAGCAAGAAATGCAGGAAAATGCTCAATGAGGCAGGACTTCATGACTGTGCAATTGTTGCTTCAAACAGCTTGGATGAGTTTATCATTTCCGATTTGCTGGATCAGGGTGCTAAGGTGGATTCCTTCGGCGTAGGAGAAAGATTGATAACTGCCAAGTCAGAGCCTGTATTCGGATGTGTCTACAAGTTAGTGGCTGTTGAAAAAGACGGCAAGGTCATACCTAAGATAAAAATATCGGAAAATGAAGAAAAGATAACAAATCCCGGCTATAAAAAGGTATGGAGACTATATGACAGAAGAACAAAGAGTCCCATAGCTGACGTAATAACCTTGGCCCATGAAGTCATAGATGATTCAAAACCATATACAATATTTGATGAGATCCACACATGGAAAAAGAAGAGGGTTACTGACTTTTTTGCAAAAAACCTCCAGGTGCCCGTTTTCATAGACGGAGAATGCGTATACGAAAGTCCGAGCTTGAATGAAATCAGAGATTATTGCAAAAAAAGGGTCGACAACCTGTGGGGAGAAATAAAAAGATTTACCAATCCTCACACTTACTATGTTGACTTGTCTAAAGAATTGTGGGATTGCAAGCAGGAATTAATATCCCAGCACAGTTTTAAGTAAGCGAAGGATAAAAAAAGGGCTTAGCCCTTTTTTTATACCGAATAATTATCAAAATAACCTTGAATGTAGACTATGGGGGTACCCTTGTCTCCGCTTCCGGAGGTCAAATCGCAAAGTGAGCCTATGAGGTCCGTGAGTCTTCTTGGAGTGGTACCTTGTGATTCCATGCTTTCTTTTAAATCCCGGTCCTTATTCATGATATAGTCGGAAATGGCTTTTTTAAGCTCACTGCCTTTCAGGTGTGAAAATTGGTTGTCTGCTAAATACTTGAGCTTAAATTCATTGGGAGTGCCTATAAGTCCTTTAGTATAGCCGGGAGAAACAACCGGGTCTGCCAATTCCCAAATCTTTCCTATCGGGTCTTTAAAAGCCCCGTCTCCGTAAATTAAAACTTCGATTCTTTTACCCGTTAAATCAAACAATCTATCCTGGATTCTTTCAACCAAAGCCTGGCAGTCCCTGGGGAAGAGCTTCACCCTATCTTCAGTAGCCTTGTTTGAGCCTAAGAGTCCGTATTCTTCGTTGTAGCCGCTGCCCTTTACGGAATGATTCAGAATATCATCCAAGCCGTATACTTTTTCGGCACCCTTTTCCTTCAAGAGCCTTTTGCTTCTCATTCGGCTATGTATGTCGCAGGTTAAGACATTCTTGGTGCAGTTTAAAATGCTGACGGGATTATTTGCAAAAATAACCTCAGCTTCACATCCCTCTTCTCTTATTATGTCCGAATAGTATTTAATGTAATCTACTCCGGTGAAAACGTGCCTGATGTCTTTAAAGCATTTTCTGAATTCATCCTCTGTCAGTATATCTGTCCAAGGATTAATTCCTTCCTTGTCAAGAAGGTCATAATCAACTAAAGGATTACCTACTTCATCCGAAGGGTAGCTGAACATAAGATATATTTTCTTAAATGCCCTGGCAATTCCCTTAAGGCATATTGCAAATCTGTTTCTGCTCAAAATCGGAAATATTAATCCAACGGTATCACAAGAGAATTTCTCTTTAACATCTGATGCAATTTGTTCAATATCGGCATAATTCCCTTGTGCCCTGGCAACAATGGCTTCCGTAAGACCTACTATATCCTTATCTCTGAAAGAAAAACCTTCGCATTCGGAAGCTTTTATAACCGTGTCAACGGTAATTTGAACTATGTCATCCCCTTTTGAAATAATCGGAGCCCTTAATCCCCTGACAACAGTTCCAACCATTCTATCCATAACAGTCTCCTTTGCGTGTTAAGTTTGTTATTATCTGTATTCATTATAATATATTTTAAGACATGTGTAAAATAATATTATTATATATTGACTGGACAAATAGATAATTATTATTTACAATATGTTTAAATTTAATTATATGCCTTTTTAGTCGGAGGATGAAGTGATAAAAATAGGTATGCGGAATATAAAAACAGCACTTTCGGTTTTTATATGTCTTTTGTTTTTTGAAGCCATTAATCGGGATAAGGCCTTATTTGCCTGCATGGCTGCAGTCATGTGCGTTCAAAATACGATTGAAGATTCCATGAAAATAGGAATATCAAGAATTATCGGAACAATAATCGGAGGCCTGTCAGGAGCCCTGATTCTGTATATAGTAAATACCTTTTTTGATGACAGGATATTAATAATTATAATACCTTTGGGTATTATGATATTGATTAAGTTATGCGTTACAATAAAAATGAAACAAGCAGTGTCTATATGCTGCATTGTGTTTTTGGTCATTACGATTTCCATGAATCATGAAGAAGGTTACATTTTATACACCTATAACAGGGTCTTGGATACTACGATTGGTATTTTAATTGCCCTTTTAGTCAACAAATATATGAAGATACCGGAACAATCAAAAG
>JAAYOE010000045.1 GCA_012520455.1 Tissierellia bacterium | reverse complement strand
TCTGACCTTGATTTTAGCCGCAGGAATATATTCAGGGAAAAAAGTAAGCAGCTCATATGATTTTTCTGTAGGTGGCCGCAAGGTCGGGTATTTATTTATTGCAGGAACCATCACGGGGACCCTTGTCTGATGTTTTGGAAATAAACAGGCAGGTAGCAGTACTTACTTATCAGTTTGGCGACGGAATATCAAACTCTTTCATACCTACGGCTGCATCCTGCATGGGGGCCTTGTCGGTGGCAAAAATATCTTATGAGAAATGGATGAAATGGTCCTGGCCTTTGATAGTAGGATGGTTGATTTTGGGAGGAATATTCTGTATAATAGGAATGGCAATTAACTATGGACCTTTTTAAAAAAAATTTCAGATAAAACAAGGAGGAGTTATGAGGCAGTATTCTAAGGATATGGATTATAATGAAGCGGTGCTGCTCACTCAGGAATTGGTAAGGATTCCAAGCCATAAGGACGTAGAAGACAGGGAATCTAAAGTTGCGGAATTTATATATGCTTATTGTAAGGAAAAAGGTCTTGAGGTGGAATACCAAGTAGTTGAGGGAAAAAGGCGAAATGTAATCGCCAGGCTAAGAGGAAATGGAACAGGTAAGACTCTGATGCTGAGCGGGCATATTGATACCGTCCCCCCTTATGATATGGTATATGATGACCCCTACTCCGGTGATATTGTTGACGGGCATTTGCTGGGAAGAGGCTGCAACGACATGAAGGGTGCAGTGGCATGCATGATTACCGCCATGGTCAATATCAAGAATAAGGGGAAGGTCTTGGGAGGAGACATAATACTTGCGGCCGTAGCAGGAGAAGAAGAAAAAAGTGACGGAACAGCCTTAGTCGTGAAAAGCGGAATTACCGCGGACGGGGCAATCGAAGGGGAGCCGTCAAACTACGGGTATTCATTGGGACATAGAGGACTTGAATGGATTGAAATAAAATTCATAGGAAAACGAGCCCACGGCGCTACTCCTGAATTAGGAATAAACGCCATATCCAAGGCGTCCAAATTCATACAAAAGGTAGAAACCGACCTTATGCCCAAGCTGAAGGAGAGAAAAAATGACTATATGGGGCCGGACATCATGAATTTTGGTTATATTCACGGAGGAAATGCACCAAGCTTTGTTGCTGACACCTGTATCCTGCAATTTGACAGAAGGTATACTCCGGGGCAGACAGTTGATGATGTTGTCAAAGACTATCAGGATATCATAGATGAATTAAAGGCTGAAGACCCGGAATTCAATGCGGAAATAATCAGGATGGAAGAAAACCTAATGTATGATTTTGACCATGCCCCCTTAATACCTGAGCCTGATTCAATGATTGCAAAAACAGTTTATAAAGTTTTGAGCCAATTTACAGGTAAGGAGCCTGAATTGATGCAAAGAGGGTGGACGGATGCCGGACTTCTTTCCACATACGGGAAGATTCCCACTGTTGTTACAGGTCCGGGCCACATTAAGTGGTCTCATGCAAAGGACGAGAAAATACCGGTTGCCGATTTGGTAAATTATGTGGAAATATATACTAAGATTGCTGAAGAGTTTTGCAAATAAAAACCTATTATAAAAAAATTTTTCAAGGGCATAATAGTTCTGAAAGGCAACTTTCAAAAATAAATAAGGAGACATCATATGCAAGGCAAAGTACCAAAATCGGAAAACTATAATCCCGGCATCAAATGCGTCGTGAACACATGCTACTATTATGCCGACGGGGATCATTGCAAAGCTCAGAAGATCGAAGTGCAAAAGAGGAACGCATCCACATCGGAAGAGACGGATTGCGCTACCTTTACTAAGAACGAACAAAGAATGTCATGAAGCTGACCTTATGCAAAAAACTTGGTTAATCCAAGTTTTTTGCAATTTTTGAGCCCTTTCTTCCTTTTACCCCACAATAATATTGAAATACTTGTCTTTCTGTGTTAACATGATAGTGAGGGAAAAATGAAAGAAATTACAAAAATCGAGTACCAGAAAAATAATAAAGAAAGATTTAATATTTACCTAAATGATGAATACGGGTTTTCGGTTGATATAAGCATAATGATTGACTATTCCCTTAAAAAGGGCATGGTCTTGGATGATGGCCTCATTGAAGACATCCTTAGGGCGGAGGAAAAAATAAGTGTTTATAATTACGGAATTTCCGTCCTTTCGAGATGTGCCAGGACCGAGTACGAACTAAGGCTTAAAATGCAAATAAAAGGTTTTGAGCCCATCTTAATCGACAGGGCCATAAGCGCCCTTAAGGACCACAAATACATAGATGATGAAAAATATTGCGAAATGTACATAAGGGACAAAATCAACCTTTCCAATTACGGTGTCCGCAAAATAAAGGAAGCCTTATATCAAAAAGGAATAGCCAAAGAAATCATAGAAGAAAAGATAAAGATCATTACACCGGAGAGCGAAGAAGAAAGAGCCTATATTTTAGGAGAAAAGAAGCTTTCAAACATAAGAGAAAATGATACCCGTAAAAAGATGGCCAAGCTGTCGAACTATTTGATAGGAAGGGGCTTTGAATATGATACGGTGAATAAAACGGTAAGGAAGCTTATAAATACTGATTTCGATGATATCTGTTAAAGGGGGGTACATATGAAAGAATTTGCTGATTACATATCGGATGCCTTTGTACACTGCACAATGGTTTATCATGAGGGCAAATTTGATATTAAGGCTATCTATGCCAACAAGCAGCTGGAGAAAATCACCAATAAAACATTGGACCAAATAATCGGATATAATATGACTGAAGTATTCCCTGAACTAACCGATTCAATTTTTGACTGGCCGAAAATATTGTGTGAAGCTGCAATGACCAATGAGCATACGGTTATTGAGCAATATGTGAATGCCTTTGAGAAATATGTTAAGTTTAATATATTCGGCTTTAAGGACGATAAATTTTACCTGACAATACAGGATTTAACCCACAAAAGAGAAATAAGAAGACTGATTCTTGAAAAGGACAGGCAGATTGAGCATTTGGAAAAGGAGCTGAAGTCAAGGGCCAGCATCGAACCTCTCACCAATTTATATAACTTTCAGTTTATTACCGACTGCATTAAACACAGCATACAAAGCTATAAAGAAGAAGGGACCGCCTTTTGCGTCTTCTTGATGGATATAGACGATTTTACGGAATTCAATCTTAAGTACGGTATGGAAACCGGAGATTTGGTTTTGCGGGATTTAGCCGCCATACTCAGTTTAGCCGCAAGAAAAATAGATGTCGTAGGCAGATACGGAAATGATAAATTTATAATGATATTGAACAATGTTGAGCTTGATATAGCAAGAATAATTGTTGAAAAAGTAAAAACCGAAATCAACAGGTATGACTTAAATATAAGCAATAAAAATATCCAGGTGAGCGGAGCTCTTGTGGAATACAGGGGCGAAAAATTGGAAGTATTCATTGAAAAGGGCGAAAATCTTCTGAAAAAGGCTCAAGCCATGGGAAAAGGAATAATGTTGTCATAAGGGAGCTTAAGCTCCCTTTATCATGAAAAAATTCTTTTCATATTTAAAACCCCTGCCCCTTGCTCAAAGGCAGATGCTTTGATTTTTGAGCATGAATTAAGGAGTATTCTCTTGATGTCAAAGTGGGTGTAATTGGGGTTTTCATTTAAAAGCAAAGCGGCGGCTCCCGATATCATGGGTGCGGACATGGACGTTCCGCTCAGTGTGGTGTAGCCGCTTAAGTTTCTGTTGGATAAGGACATTATATCAACTCCCGGAGCTATCAGGTCAGGCTTCCGGATTCTGTCCAGGGTTGGCCCCCTGCTGGAAAATTCGGCAATTGTTCCTCCTTTGGAATAAGGCCTCCCCCTGTCGTTTAACGAGCCGACGGAAATTACATACCTGCCGGTTGCAGGTGACAAAATAGTATTGTGCATGGGTCCGGAATTTCCTACTGCAGCTACAACTATCAGGTTTTCTTCGATGGCCCTGTTTGCTGCCTTTACCAAGGGGTCTCTTCTTTCCTTATATTGAGCGATTGCCCCTAAAGAAAAGTTGATTATTTTAGTTTTATAAACCTCCTTGTTTTCAATAATCCATTGAACTGTTGACAGAATATCCGAAGTGTTTCCGTTTCCTTTCTCATCCAGGACCTTAATCGATAATATATTGGTTTCCGGTGCTATTCCTTTGTATCTTCCCTTGGATGAATAACCGCTCCCGGCAAGTATGCCGGCGCAGTGGGTGCCATGACCGTTATCATCGTAAAATTTGGTGTGATTGTTCACAAAATCCTTAAAGCCGATTATTCTGTTTGAAGGATATATCAGGTCAGCATGAGGTGCGATTCCCGTATCTATTATCGCAACAGTGACACCTTTTCCCGTGTACCTGGTATTTAACGAATAATCAGCTCCTATTGTTTTTCTTGCTTCATCCATCACCGCAAATACTTTTGAATCATAGGATATAAAATCAACATCCGGGTCGGCTGTTAATCTTAGGATTGAGTCAATGTTCATTTCACATGCGCACCCGTTGATGATGGGAAGGGTGTCCTTATATTTTTCGGCTAATGAGATTACTTGCCCCTCCTTTATTTTCTTGTCGGACTTATAAGTGACAATGACGGGCATTGAATTATTGCTGCTTGATGAAAGCCGCCCTTTTATAACGGGACATACTTTACTTAAATCTATATTATTTTTCATTATATTCACCTACCTAAATTAATTTATGCTTTTAAATAAAGATGGTGTTCATTTTTGAAAAACATGTTATAATAATCATGAATAGTGTTGAAAAGCAATGAAACAGAGGTGATTTGATGCCTAAAATATTAGTGGTTGATGATGAAAGACCCATAGCCGAAATAATTAAATACAACCTTCAAAAGGAAGGTTTTGAAGTAAGGACTGCCTATGACGGAGATGAAGCCATAAAAGCAGTTCACCAATTTCAGCCGGAATTGATAATACTTGACATCATGCTTCCTAAGAAAAGCGGATTTGATGTGCTGAAAGAAATACGCATGGAATACGTGATGCCCGTAATCATGCTGACTGCAAAAGAGGAAGAAAATGACAAGGTTACGGGCCTTGAGCTGGGAGCGGATGATTATATAACCAAGCCTTTCAGCAACAAGGAATTGATAGCCAGAGTTAAAGCCAATCTGAGAAGGGTTCAGCTTTCAAGGGTAGAAGAAGAAATGAAGGCTAAGATTATTTCCGTCGGAAATCTAACCATTGACATGAACACTTATGAAGTGAGCCGGGATGGCCAAATAATAGATCTCACAAACAGGGAATTTGATTTATTAAAATATTTGTTTCAAAACTCTGACAGGGTATTTAACAGGGAACACCTCCTTAAGGAAGTGTGGGGATATGAATTTGGAGATTTAAGAACAGTCGATGTAACAGTGAGAAGGCTGAGAGAAAAAATTGAGACGGAAGATGATAAATATATAATCACTAAACGAGGAACGGGATATTACTTTAAAAGCAAATAGCGGAATGTCCCCCGGGAGAGACTATGTTTAAAAGTATCAGGTGGAAATTTATCTTAATTTATTTTTTGTTGGTATTTCTTGCTATGTCCATTGTGGGCATCTATATAGTCAACCAGCTTGAGAAAATTCAGCTTGACATGAATATAAAAAACATGGAAGCTCGAATTCGTTCGATTATTGATTCCTACAGCTCGCTAAAATCCGGTGTATGGGATGATAACATTGAAGAAATCCAAAAAAGCATAAGCAGTGTCCAGGTAGGATATAACGAAAACATATATGTGATTTTAAACGATAACAACAGGACGATAATTGCAGGCAGCGTGGAAGAATCCATCGGACTCAGCGCTTTTAACTACAATAAAATAAACAATTATATACTGACCAAATCAATGGATGGAAATTCCCACCACACTGCACCGGCAGAACAATTTGAAGATAGTGAAAACCAAAGGTTCTATTATCATATGTCCTATCCTGTTCAGACAGAGGGTACCATCAGAGGATATATATATTTAATCAATAATATTGATTATATTTATGATACGGTAAATGAATCAAGGCAGATACAGACTCAGGCTACCATAATTGCCTTGACGATTACGGTATTCTTAGGCTTGATACTTTCAACCAGCATAACAGGGCCAATCAAAGAGCTTACCATGAAGGCAAGGCAAATGTCCTTGGGCGATTTTGACCAGAAGGTAAGCGTGAAATCGGATGACGAGATAGGTCAATTGGGCAACATGTTCAATTTCCTGATTGACCAGCTGAAAAGGTCAATGTCAAGCCTCCAGCAGGAAAAGAGCAAGATGGAAACTACCTTGACCTATATGGCAGACGGAGTCTTGACTGTTGATTTGGCAGGCAATATCATACATGCAAATCCCGTTGCAAAAAGGATTCTCTCAATTAAGAGTAGCGACGAGAAATTCAATGACGTAATAGTGAACTTAAAAGATACCATATCCATTGATTATATCAAGTCCAGGGATTATCACGGCAGAGACCTGGTCGAAAAAAACGGAGAAACCTACAACATAGATTACGCACCCTTCATGAATAACAAAAATGAGGTAGGGGGCGTGATTCTTGTATTTAAAAATATAACAGAGCAGCATAGGATTGACAGGCTTCAAAAAGAGTTCGTAGCAAATGTATCCCATGAATTAAAAACACCCATCACAACAATAAAGAGCTATGCGGAAACTCTCTTGGACGGCGCATTGGAAGAAAAGGAAACAGCCGAAGAATTTTTGAATGTCATAAATTCCGAAAGTGACAGGATGTCAAGGCTGGTAACCGATTTGCTCCGTCTTTCCAGGATGGACTATGAGCAGACTAACTGGTATAAAGAAAGTATTAATCTTCAGGACATGGTTAATATAGTTGTAAAAAAACTGCAGATGCAGATAAAGGAAAAGAATATCAGCATCCACGTAAGGGTTCCGGATGATATAGATATTTTGTTTGACAGGGACGGATTTGAGCAAATCTTATTGAACATAGCAGGCAATGCAGTTAAGTATACGCCTGAAAAGGGGAATGTATGGATTGATGCAAAAACAACCGAAAAGAATGTTTTGGTAAGTATTAAGGATGACGGGTTCGGTATCCCCAAGGAAGACCAGGACAGGATTTTTGAAAGATTTTATCGTGTGGAAAAAGCAAGGGCAAGAGGCATGGGGGGAACCGGTCTGGGACTGTCAATAGCCAAACAGATTGCCGAAGCTCACAACTCTGCAATTACCGTCAAGAGTCAAGTTAACAAAGGAACTGAAATGATTATTACCATTCCCCGATAAAGAGGAAAATATGTTAAAAGTTAAAATTAAAAATATAATTTTGTTTGTCATGATACTCATATGCTTACATTTAAGCAGCAATGTATGGTTGAGGCTTCCCGGCTTTATCAGCCCTGATGCATATGAGGACAATGACCTTGAAGATGCTGAAGCGGACATATGGAAAATATTGAAACCCGTTAAAAGCGTAATTAAATATAATGACAATTACACCGTCTTGTATTCAGACGGGATTGGCCTGTGGGAAGAAGCATTAAATGTATTAAATGATGCCTTCAATTCTCCCGATGGGATTGTTGCGGAAACGGCGGCCTTCCCTGCTGAATATTTGAAATTTGATTTCAATACTAATATTCCGGTTGAGATATTTACTAACCATATGAAAGCTGAGGACGATAATATTAATGAAACCGTAAAAAATGTAAAGAATGTCATTATTGACTTAAAAAACAATGATACCATCTATATATACAACGGCGAAAATAATGTAAAAATCAGCAGCCGGCAGGTTAATTCCAAAAAATTGACAGACTTAGTGGACTCAATAGACTTTGAAACCAAAACAAAATATTCTACCGGGGAAAAAATAGGGGATGAAACGATACAGGTGCCGGTACCCCTGGAGAAGACGGCGCTTAACCCGGTATTTGTTCAGTCGGAGCTGGATGTGTTTGATATTGACAGAATAAATGAAATAGCTAAGAACTATTTCAAAAAAGATTATGATTACGTGAGAAAATCCGTTGAAGTAAGCGGAAATTTAGTATATGTTTACAGGACGGAAAAGATACTGAAAATTAATGAGGACGGCCTTTTGGACTTTTATGATGCGTCAATTGAGCCGGAAGCCAGGTCTGATGTTTATAAGAGTTTCGTGGCAGCCGTTAATTTCACCGAGAAATTTCTTGGTTTTCCTGAAAACGGCTACCTCAGCCAAGTTGAAAATATCATCTTGGAGGGGAATGGAGGTTACAGGTTTACTTTTTCTTACAGCTTGTTGGAAAGACCCATACTCTTCAGCAAGGTCAGAGCAAATGCTGCCCTTCAGATCGATGTAGTGGGAAACAATGTAATTTCATATAAAAGGTTCATAAGAAATATTGATGACAGACAAATGGATAAAATGGCCCAGATAGAGGTCCTGCCGGCAATGGATGTAATAACAGACAATCTTGATATCCCGTCAAATGAGGAGGAAAGCGGACAGGAACCTGACCGCCTCAAGCCCATAAAGCAGGAAATGATAAAAGAAATAAACAATATTTATCTTGGTTATTTTGATTTGTCCAGAATTTCAAGGGAGCAGGTTTTAAGGGTAGTATGGGTGATAGAAACAAATGAAAAAACATTTATCTTTAATGCCATATCAGGAGCCTTAATTGAAGAATGGTAACAGGAGAATCAAATGGATTGGAATAA
The DNA here is from genome assembly GCA_012520455.1 of Tissierellia bacterium. Taxonomy (GTDB): domain Bacteria; phylum Bacillota; class Clostridia; order Tissierellales; family Sedimentibacteraceae; genus Sedimentibacter. Next base: position 4,204 of record JAAYOE010000045.1, on the reverse strand, counting down.
AATAAGCACCATTTTAATAACAGCTTTCATAATTTTAAATGTTTTTCTTTTTGTATCGTCCAAGGATATGTTAAATACCGGCTATGGTCCGGCTGATGACAAGGAGTTTGTCCAAGAGGTGGCAAATCTCTTAATGGGTCAAAACATAAGAATAAACACTCAAATACCTGATGAAACCTATGTACTTCCTGTTTTGGAAACAGAGTATGAAATCATTAATATAGACTCAAATCTTCTTGAAAACTTCTTAAATGAAAGAATTCAGCCTGTGGATGATGTGTACAAATACACCAACTCCAAAGGCGAAAGCTTAGAAATAAAAGACGGTAAAAAGCTGGTACTCACCTTGCGGAGCAAGGTTAATGATAAATTGGTCAAGGAAGACATAAAAGAAGAAATAGATGAATTTTTAAAGCAAAAAAATATCGATGATGACGGATATGTTGAAAGCTACGTCCATATTTGGGAAGATGAAGCTCTTTACATGTATACCTTAAGCTATAATGACTATCCCCTGGATAATTCTTACATGTATTTTTTTGTTGATAATGAAGGAATTTACAAATTTGAGATGCAAAGGATAAGTACAGTTTCGGAAATTACCGAAAAAGTCCGCACCATAAATGCAATTGAAGCATTACCTCGGATTCTGACCTATCCCGGAATAAAAAACAAGGGAATTACGAAAATTGAAATGACATATTATAGCGTTGAAGATGAAAATTGGCACAATATTGAAAGAATAAATTCAGATCCCACTTGGAAAGTTATTTTTAGCGATGGTACACAAGTACATCTGCCGGGAATTGATTAAAAAATAAGAACTGAGAGGAATACTATGTCAAAATTTATTATTGAAGGCGGCACCAGGCTTAAAGGAAAAGTAAACATAGGAGGATTTAAGAATGCAGCAGTTGCAATTATTCCGGCCACCATACTCTGTCCCGGGAAGTGCATTATAGGAAATATACCAAAAATTCAGGATGTCGATGTTTTTTTGGAAATATTGAGAGAATTAGGAGCAGACGCAGATTATTTGGATAATAGCTCATTATATGTGGATGCAACAAATATAAAGACTTGTTATTTAGAAAACGGCTTGTCAAAAAAAATGAGGGCATCTTATTATGTTCTTGGAGCAGGTCTGGGAAGATTTAAAAGGGCATCCACCTTGATGCCCGGGGGCTGTGACATAGGTGAAAGGCCTATCGACCAGCATATAAAGGGGTTTGAGGCCTTAGGAGCAAAGGTGGATATCACCCCGGACGGAAGAATAAATGTACAAGCCGATAAACTGACGGGGGCAAAAATTTATCTTGATGTCGTAAGCGTAGGTGCCACCATAAATATTATGCTGGCAGCAGTATACGCCGAAGGCAGGACAACCATAGAAAATGCCGCAAAGGAGCCTCATATAGTTGATGCTGCCAACTTTTTAAATTCCATGGGGGCAGACATAAAGGGGGCGGGAACGGACGTTATACGGATAAACGGCGTAAAGGAATTAAGAGGCTGCACTTATAAGGTGATACCGGACCAAATCGAAGCCGGTACCTACATGATTGCTGCCGCTGCCACAAAAGGAGATATAATTATAGATGATATAATTCCAAAACATATGGAACCCATAACCGCTAAGCTGAAGGAAATGGGAATGGGGATAGAAGAGTACGGAGATTCCATGCGGGTTTACCATTATAGGGAATTGGTTCCCGTCAACATTCAGACCCTACCCTATCCGGGATTTCCCACGGATTTGCAGCAGCCTATGACCGTCCTTTTATCTTCTTTGTCCGGTGAAAGCACAGTTGTTGAAGGGGTATCCGAGGATAGGTTCAGATATGTGGAGGAGCTGATAAAGATGGGTGCCTGCATAGAATTCACAAAGAAGCAGGCTAAAATAAAGGGTACCGATAAATTGAAGGGAACAGTGGTACAAGCTACCGATTTAAGGGCAGGAGCTGCCTTAATCATCGCAGGCCTGATTGCCGAAGGGTTAACTGAAGTGAGAGATATAAAGCATATTGACAGGGGCTATGAGCATATAGAAAATAAGTTCATGAACTTAGGGGCGAAAATTAAGAGAGTCGAAGATTGATTATAGGAGGAAGGAAATTGAAAAAGGCAGTGATAATTCCCGATTCCTTTAAGGGGACTCTGACATCAAGAGAAATCTGCGCCATTATTTCAGATAAAATAAAGATGCATTTTCCCCATTGCCGAATAGTGTCCATACCGGTTGCCGATGGAGGCGAAGGGAGCGTAGATTGTTTTTTGGCGGCCTTGGGCGGCCAAAAAGTCTTTGAAAGAGTAAGCTCACCCTACTTTGAGGATATGGAAGCCTTCTATGGCTTGATAGGGGATACTGCCGTAATTGAAATGGCTGCCTGTGCAGGTTTACCCCTTGTGGAGGGCAGGAAAAACCCAAGTCTCACCACGAGCTACGGAGTAGGCCAGTTAATTATGGCAGCTGCAAAAAGGGGATGCAAAAAAATAATAGTAGGCTTGGGAGGCTCAAGCACAAATGACGGTGGCTGCGGAGCGGCAGCGGCTGCAGGCGTGAAATTTTATGACAGGCAAGGAAAAGAATTCATACCGGTCGGTAAAACCCTGATAGATATAGATAGAATCGATTTGACCCACAGGGCGAGGGAATTGAACAAGATTGAAATAATAACCATGTGCGACATAGACAACCCCATGTACGGACCTGAAGGAGCTGCTTTTGTATTTGGTCCCCAAAAAGGGGCGGATGAAAAGATGGTTATTGACCTTGACAGGGGATTAGAACATCTCTGCCGGTTGATAGAAAGAGAAACGAGAAGGAATTTGAAGGATGTACCCGGCACCGGGGCGGCAGGTGCCATGGGGGCCGGCATGATTGCTTTTTTTGATTCGGTCCTTCAAATGGGGATTGAAACCGTCCTGGATACGGTAAAATTTGATGAAATAATTGCCGGTGCCGATATGATTTTTACCGGTGAAGGCCGGTTTGATACTCAGAGCTTAAGGGGCAAGGTTGTTGTCGGAGTGGGGAAACGGGCAAAGAGTAAAAATATCCCCGTAACCGTCATAACCGGAGGAGCTGATACAAATATCGAAAAAGCATATGATATGGGGATAAGTTCAATATTTACGATAAACAGGCTGCCTGAGGACTTTGAAATAAGCAGGCACAAATCCAAGGAGAATTTACAAGCAACTGTAGACAACATACTCAGACTTATAAAAAGCCTTGAGTAATACCGAGAGGAGGAAGACTTATGACAGACCAAATGGATAACATATTGAAGGGCATTGAAAAGGAAATAGAGGAAATTTTATATGAATACATAAAAACCGAAAGCTTTACCAATACAAGGAATGAAAAGCAGGCAGAAGAGTTTTTCATCAATTATTTTTCTAAGATTCCCTACTTTAAAAATACACCGGATTCTTACGGCCTTTATAAAATAGAAAATGATGCCCTTGACAGAAATGTATCCTATGCATTTTTAAAAGGCAGGGGTCCGGACACGGTCGTCTTTATTCACCACAACGATATTGCAGGAATAGAGGACTTTAAGCTCTTAAAGAAGTATGCCTTTTCACCGGATGAATTAAAGACACAATTAACCAAGATAAAAGACACCCTCAGCCGGGATGCAAAAAAGGATTTAGAGGATGATACCTTCCTCTTCGGCAGAGGCATCTGCGACATGAAGGGGGGCGGCTCAATACAAATCGCCCTCTTGAAAAGGTACAGCCAATTGGAAAACTTCAAGGGAAATATTGTTTTGCTGGCATTACCTGATGAGGAAAATCTCTCTGCAGGCATGCGGGCAGCCGTAAAATTATTAAGTGAATTGCAGGACAGGTATGGTTTAAATTATAAGCTCATGATTAATTCAGAGCCCCACCAGAGAAAAGATGATGAAACAGGAATTTTTTCGGAAGGTTCCGTAGGAAAGATAATGCCTTTTATTTATGTCCGCGGATACCTGGCCCATGCCGGAAAAGTCTTTGAAGGATTGAACCCTATTCATGTAATGAGTAAGATTGTCAGCAAGACGGAATTAAACATGGACTTCAGCGATGTGGCAGGTAAGGAAGCAGCACCCCCTCCAACATGGCTGTATTTAAAAGACAGCAAGGACAAATATGATGTTTCCATGCCTCTGAGCGTAAAGGGCTGTTTCAGCATCTTGACCTTGAATCAAACCCC
>JAAYOE010000044.1 GCA_012520455.1 Tissierellia bacterium | reverse complement strand
CCTTCTATATATAATAATTTATCAGGTAGTTTGGTAATGCTTATTTCTGTCAATGTCTTTGGAATTGCAACTAGCTTATAAAGATAAATGTTGGTATTATCAGCACTACTGTCCACCTTAAAATAATTCGAGCTGCTGCCGATTCTATATAATAAGGAGTATTTGTATTGATTACTCTGCTTGCTGATTGTGTATAATCTTTTTGCATTGGCATCATATTGCCACTCTACATATACATAATCATCCGGTTTATCAGAGGAAGCATAAAGATTATCTTTACCGGAAACACGCTGAAGATATTTATTATCATTTATCAAATACATATATTCATTGCCTGCTTCGGCAGTCCATAACATAGAATCTAAAACATCACTTGCCGTTACCGTGTCATCTTCCACCGTTACCGATATACCTTCCAAATAGTCTCCATTTACTACTGAGTTGTTCAAGGCGTAATAATTGCTTCCGGATTTGTCAACTATTACATAAGTTTCTCCGGCTGTTAATTCATTTGCCAACTGATAAGTAATTTCCGAAACAGGTGTGGTTTTAGGAAATTCATAAGTAATCGTTAGGGTGCCGTCTCCATTTAGCATGACATTTGTTGCGCTCTTACCGTTTACTGTTGCTTCTGTAGATGCCGTAAATTTATAGTTTGTCTTTGCAGTCAATGTAAGGCTTACGGTATAGACTGTATCCGGTTCGAAAGGACTATGTCCCGGATTCCAGCTTACTTCACTTATAGTATATTTGTTAGAAGATGTTTCTGCACTAATATCAGGTGCCTTTCCTGTTTTAGGTGTAGCAATTTCGGTTATTTCAACATTATTGATTGGTTCCTCTTCCCCGGGACTTATATTAATCAACTTATAAATATATATACTCGTGCTGCTGCCTGAAGATTTTGCTTGAAAATAGCTTGGTTCATCACTCTTGTAGAATAATAAATACTCTGTTCCGGGACCCTGGCTACTGGTACTTATTGTATATAGTTTACATTCATTATAGTCATACTGCCATTCTCCATACCCTTCTCCCGGTATAATTTCTGATGTATTGAGCATTCCTGTGGGACCGGACTCACGCTTTAAATATTTACCATCATTTGTTAAATACATGTACTTAGATGCCTCTTCCGCCGTCCACAGCATAGCACTCCCTGTTACGCTGCTTGCCGTTAATTCATTACCCTGAACAGTTACCGGTTTGCCTTCCAAAAAGTTCGTGTTCGCAACAGAATTATTTAAGGCAAAGTATTCATCGCCGGATTTTGCAACAATAACATAGGTTTCCCCATTCTCTAAACTGTCTGCAAGCTCATAAATTATTCCTGTATTGGTTTTGGTCTCAGGAAAAGTATACTCTACTGTCAGACTATTATCATCATTCGGTATGACCTTGCTTGCATTATTTCCGTTAATAGTTGCAATAGTTGATTCAGTAAAATAATAACTGGTTTTTGGAGTAAGTGTAATAATTGCCGTATAGGCAGTATCAGCTGCAAATATACTATCTGCAGGCCGCCAGGAAACCTCACTCAATGTATACCTGTCGGATAATGTTTCAGCACTGGTATCTGGAGTCCTTCCTGTCTTTGGTGCGGTGATTCCGGTAATTGCTACGCTTTTAATTTCAGGTGAAGTTTGGTCTTCTATAAAAACCGAACCGCCGGATACTACTTTTCCGGAAAGATTCCTGTAACTAAAATCAATTTGCCAACCATCACTCTCATTCCTCATAGAAGCCAAAAGACCATAAGCACCATTATTGCCGTCCATCATCGAGCCGTGAGCCAAATATGTAAAATTGATAGTTTGTTCAGGGCCTGATGATCTTGTCTTAATTTTAAAACCTTTAGTCATCACACTTCCATAGTACGGATCCCCTATGGTATGGTTATGTCCCCATAGAAAGATAACATTCTCATGATCATTTAGCACTGTTAATAAATCATCGGCATAACCTACTTCTCTATCACCAAACTGGTTGCCTTTGCAAAAATGAATAGGAAAATGTGATACCACAAAGACCGGTTTGGAGCCGCCAATATCCTGCAATTCTTCAGCTAATTTATTGATATCAGATTTATTAAAAGACCAACTGCTATAACCTGATGCTGAAGGATCCATTGCATATACCGCGTAATCTGCATCATACACTAATCCTTTGTCAAAATTACTTGAAAACTGTGAATCGTGATTACCTTGTACCAATACACAAGGTATATCCGCACCATAAGCCGTGCGGACAACATTGACGCACTCTTGAGCAGTACTCCAAGAAGCACCGTCATTCATTCTATTAGGATAATCACCACCAAATATCATCCTATCTAAAGTAGATACATCATTGTGTAGCTTGTCAATCCATGTAGCTAAATTACCGGTTTCTCCATGCACATCTGAAGTAAAAGCTAAATTAATCGCATCAGATTCTTCCGCAAGGGTTACCGGTGACAATAGAATCATAAGTGTAAGCAAGATAAAACAAATACTTACAAATTTAATTCTATTGTGATTCTTTTTTGATGTTTCTGCATTTCTTTGCTTTGACTTAAACATGTTTTTTAAGCATTTGGTAAACATATTATACCCCCTTCATTTTGTAATTCATCGCCTATATTCCCTTATAAAATAATAAGACTGCAAGAGAAAAACTCTCGCAGCCGGACAACCATGCGGATATAAACCGTTTGGGTTTGCCGACCTTATATTCAATCTTTTTATGTATATTATAGAGTTTTTATTGGTTGTTTTTTTGTATATATTCACCTTGCACACCATAATAATACATTAGGTTAAAACATAATACAAGAAAAACTTGTCTAAACATTTTAAAAAATATCCTTTTAAGATATTGCTTGTACCAATTGTATTTATCAGCTTTATTTAAAATTTACCTGAGCTGCTTATTTTTTTATTGTAGTGTATTTTGTCAATATTTGTTGTAAAGTGTTGTATATTATTACAATTTGTCTAAATGTATATTTTCCCCTCCAAAATTGTATTACTATACCGAAGACAGAACCCGCCTTAGTGGAGAGGGACTTATGAGCCAAGTAAATGCTTGAATTTTTTAGTTTTAATGATAAAATAAAAATATACTATTAATCGGAGGATATCATGAGCTTATATAAAGAGTGGACGGAAGGTTTGGAATCAATTGAAACCCGGGAAGATTATAACGAATTTTTTAAGGATTACATGGGTAAAGAAGCGGAATGCTATAAAAAAATATTGGAGGCCAAAAACCCGGTCATAGAAGGAAAGATAAAGGAATTGGCAGAAGAAAACAATTTGACCCCCTTGGAATACATAGGGTTTTTGGACGGTGCAAACACAAGCTTCAAAGAAGCCTTAGCCTTGGATGATCTGACTGAAGAATCTGAGATTAGGGCTGAGTTCGATTTTGAAAAATTATTGTGGAACATGCATGATGCAAAAGCCGAATGGCTTTACGGCATGAAAGAATGGGAAAACATCTTTGATGAAGACAAAAGGAAACAGATTAAAAAGGAATACAATCGTTCAAAAATGGTAATAAAAGGTGAAAAAACAGGAAGAAATGATCCCTGTCCCTGCGGCTCCGGTTTAAAATACAAAAAGTGCTGCGGTAAATGATTGGTGGGACATGGATAAGACAAAAGGTATAGTATTTGGTATTTTATCAGCTTTTATTTACGGCTTTACACCGATATTGGGGAAGCTGACCTTCTTGGAGGGAAGCAACACCATTTCCCTGGCCTTCTACAGAAATCTCCTGTCCTTGCCTTTTATCTATTTACTATTGAAATATAAGAAGGTTGATATAAGAATAGATAAGGTCCAAGGCAAAAAATTGGCCTTCCTGGCAGCCCTGGGACCTACCCTCACTGCCCTCTGCCTGTACGGATCTTACGCCTACATAAGCGTGGGCATGGCAACAACCATCCATTATATTTATCCGGTGTTGGTGGCAGCCGCCAGCATTATTATATTCAAAGAAAAAATAAGCATTGAAAAGCTTTTTGCTCTCTTCTTGTCTACTGCAGGCGTAGCCTTATTCTTTGAAGGAGATTTTAATATTATCGGGGTCGCATCCGCATTTTTATCCGGCATAGTTTTCGCGACTCATATGTTATACATAGACAAAAGCGGCTTAAATACAATGTATCCTTTTAAAATATCATTTTATTTATCCTTGTTTTCTTCCGCCTATTTGTTAGCTGCGGGAGTTTTAAGCGGAAACTTAGTCTTTGCCATAACCCCTAAGGGATGGATATTAACAATATTGGTTGCATTTTTTGTATCATTCTTAGCCAATACTTTCGTACCTATAAGCATTAAATATACAGGACCTACAGTAACCAGCATAGTAGGCCTGTTCGAGCCTATTACAAGCATAATAATGGGGATCTTATTCTTAAGGGAGCCTATAACTACAAAAAGTGTTCTTGCATGCATACTAATACTGGTTGGTGTTTTCATTGTCGCTATAACTAAAGAGAAAAAAACTGATAACTAAAAGGGACTCGAATGAACAGTCCCTTTTCGTCCTTATTAATGCCGGTTTGCAGTAAGTATTTCACAAGCCTTCACGGCATGTTCCAAGAGTATGGTCGTCGTAATGGTTCCGACCCCTCCCGTCGGAGGCGTCAATGCTTTTACCTGACCCAATACCTTGTCGTAATCCACATCTCCGCAGATTTTTCCGGTCCCGTCGTCGTTAACCCCGACATCTATCACAATTGATGATTGGGAGAAATACTCCCGGCCCATAAATTTTGCTTTACCTATTGCCGCAACAACTATATCTGCCTTTGAAGTTACTGACCCCATATTTTTGGTTTTGGAATGGCATATGGTTACCGTTGCATTTTCTTTTAAGAGAAGCATGGCTAAAGGCTTTCCGACTACCAAACTTCTGCCTGCCACCGCAACATTGGACCCCTCCAAAGGTATATCGTAATATTTAAGCATTTCAATTACCGCACTTGGAGTACAGGGCGAAAAACCGCTGTCATCACCTTCAAATACCTTTTCTAAATTTACGGGTGTCATACCGTCAATGTCTTTTTTTGGATTCATCTTCTCCAAAATTTTCTTTTCGTCTAAATGTTTGGGCAGAGGCCTGAACATCATGATTCCGTGAATGCTTTCATCATCATTGGCATCTTCAATAACCTCAGTCAGTTCTTCCATGGAAACATTTGTTGAAAGCTCCTTAACCCTGCCTTGAATACCTAAAAGGGAGCAGTTTTTCAATATGCTTCTCTCATAAAATACGTCATCTTCCTTGTTACCCACCCTTACGATGAGAATGGCGGGCACAATATTTTTTCCCTTCAGCCTTTCAACCCTCTCTTTTATATTTTCCCTCAAATGCTCAGCAACAGGTTTTCCTGTTAATTTTACGGTTTCTGCCGGCATGTCATCCTCCTTCCTCTTATGCATACTACTGATTTAGTATTGTTACGACCTTTTCATATACTTCATCGGCAATTCTACTTCCTGTATCAAGAAGCTTTTCTGCTTCTTCCCTTTGCGTTCTTACATAGTTTTCATCATCAATCGAGTTTAAATTAATTAATACATTGAGGTATGCGCTGTATAAGGCAGCCTTTAAAAATTGAACCCCCACACCCACATCGCTGATTATATTCTTTGATGAAATATCCGCAATTTCCTCGTGGAGCAAGATTGCATCATATGAAAATCTCAGTGTTTCCATAGGGGCAGAACATGCAGCCATCAAACATTTTTGAAGGGTTTCCTTTTTGATTCTTTTCTCTTCTTCAGTATCGGAAGGCATCACATATGCCCTTGATAAGGGCTCAAAAAACTCCGCATCCTTATCTACCAAATCTATGAGCTTATCTCTCAGAATTTCTCCCCTCTTAATCAATTCCTCGTGCTTGTGTTTCATATCAATGAATTTTTTCTTCCCGTAAGAGAAATTTGCAACCATTGTATTCAAAGCTGCCCCTAAGGCCGCAACCATGGCAGCAGCCCCCCCTCCCCCGGGAACAGGTTTTTTGGATGCTAATTCTTTTGCAAAATCCCTGCATGATAAGTTTGTTAACATTGTTAATCTCCCTTAATTTTAGTCTTTAAAATACACCTTATGGTATATCAGGGGTATTATTAAACCACCGCCTATATAATTGCCTAGGGCAGCAGGTATTAGGTTCTTGACTGTCATATTTGCAATATTAATAGAGGAATCAAGGAATGATGCCATGGGGAGGTAAAACATATTGGCAACAACATGCTCATATCCGCAAAGCACAAAGAGCATAACAGGAAACCAGGACCCTAATATCTTCCCAGTGGTATCCCTTGATGTGACTGAAAACCATACGGCTGATGACACCAATATGTTGCACAGAATTCCCTTGCTCACGACCTGGACAAAGGGCAGGGATAATTTGGCATCTGCAATTTCAATTATCCTTGCTGCCATGACAGGATTATTATATACTCCTCCCATATACAATAATCCCGCAATTATTGCACCCCCTAAAAAGTTACCGGCCAATACCTGCAACAGGACGCTTACATAACTTGATGCCCTTATCTTTTTTTGCAACAGGGCAAAAGTCATCAGGCAATTTCCCGTGAACAATTCTCCGCCTACTAATATAATGAGCATCAAACCTACCGGAAAGACTGCAGCCCTTATGAATATACTGTCATATGCAAGGATAAAACCCTGGGCTCCCAATCCAATGTAGATGCCTGCCATAACACTCATCAACAAGCGCTTCCAAACAGTCATAGCTGCCTTGTATTCTGCTGACGATATCAGCGCTTTTGCAGTTTCCTTCGGTGTTAATGATACTGAGCTCATCTGAATATCCCCTTCGCTTGATTTCTAATCAGAATAAACCTTTTATTTTCCCGTCATAATCAACATCTATCTTTTCTGCTGCAGGAACCTTCGGCAGTCCCGGCATTTTCATTATTTCTCCCGTAAGGGCAACAATAAATCCTGCTCCGGCTGATATCGTAATATCTCTTATAGTTATTTTAAATCCTTCAGGCCTTCCTAAAACCTTGGGATCATCCGTAAATGAATACTGGGTTTTAGCCATGCAGATAGGGAGGTTTCCAAGTCCTAATTTTTCTAAGTTCTGTATTTCTTTATCCGCCTTCTTTGAATAATCAACTGATCCGGCCCCGTAGATTTTAGTTGCAATAGCCTCTATTTTTTCTTTTATGGACATATCAAGGTCATAGGCAAATTCCATATTGCTTTCTTTTTCCGTGAGCCTTAAAACTTCTTCTGCTAATTCTATGCCTCCTGCTCCTCCTTTTGCCCAAACTTCCGATAGGGCAACATTTACTCTCAGGTCCTTACACCTTTCTCTTATAAGGTTCAGTTCCGCTTCCGTATCTGTGGGGAATTTGTTTATAGCAACAACGGCCGGCAGCTTAAATACTTGGGTTATATTCTCCACGTGCTTCAACAAGTTAGAAATTCCTTTTTCCAATACTTCCAGGTTCTCTGTCCCTAATTGGTCCTTAGCTGCGCCTCCATTGTGTTTCAAGGCCCTTACCGATGCCACTATGACAACTGCATCCGGTCTTAATCCTGTCTTCCTGCATTTAATATCAATGAACTTTTCTGCTCCTAAGTCTGCTCCGAAGCCTGCTTCCGTAACCGTATAGTCTGCTGTTTTGCATGCCATCTTTGTTGCTATAACACTATTGCAGCCATGGGCTATGTTTGCAAAGGGTCCTCCGTGAATAAAGGCGGGGGTCCCTTCCAAGGTCTGGACTAAGTTGGGTTTTAAGGCATCCTTCAACAAGGCAGCCATTGCGCCTTCTGCTTTTAATTGTCCTGCCGTTATCGGATTTCCTTCCCTGGTATAGGCAACTATTATTTTTGATAAGTTTTCTTTTAATTCCGTGATGTCATTGGATAAACAAAATATAGCCATTATTTCTGATGCAACCGTAATATCAAATCCGTCTTCCCTGACTACCCCCTCGGTCCTTCCACCCAGGCCGTCCACTATGTGTCTTAATTGCCTGTCATTCATGTCTACGCATCTTCTCCAGACTATCCGCCTGGTATCTATCTTGAGTTCATTGCCTTGATGAATGTGGTTATCCAGCATTGCAGCCAAGAGGTTGTTTGCTGCCCCTATAGCATGAAAGTCTCCCGTAAAGTGGAGATTTATATCCTCCATGGGCACAACCTGAGCGTATCCCCCTCCTGCTGCCCCGCCTTTCACCCCGAAAACAGGACCCAAGGAAGGCTCGCGAAGTGCTATGATGGTTTTCTTTCCAAGCCTGGACAAGGCATCCCCCAATCCTATCGTAGTCGTTGTCTTGCCTTCGCCTGCAGGTGTCGGGGTTATGGCCGTAACCAGGATTAATTTTCCGTCTTTATCATTTTTTAATTCATTCTGCAAATACCTGAAGTCTATCTTTGCCTTGTATTTTCCGTAATTTTCTACATATTGATCGGGTATCCCCAATTTTTGGGCAATATTGTTTATTACTTCTATCTTAGCCTGTTGAGCAATTTCAATATCGCTTAAATATTTTTCCGACATTGTCTTCTTCTCCTTTTTATTTAGTTATCTTCCTTAGTTTAAGCACTTAAATTATTATTATAAATTATATATTAATAATTTTTTTTAGTCAATTTAATTTATACACCCTCAAGTATTTTTATCCTCCCATAACTCTTTCCTCCGGGACATTATCATTTTTGTTGATTATTAGAATTTTTTTAGGGTATAATTTAATAATGAATAATCATGAAGTTTATTCTTAATCTTTGCTATATTAACCGGATGGCTGATGCCGTCAATTTAATATAGTCCATGAAATTTGAAAGGAGTGATTTAGTGACACCAAAGAAAACACCGCTTTATGATGAACACGTTAAGTTGGGCGGCAACATTGTTGACTATGCAGGATGGCTTCTTCCGGTACAATACAAGGGATTAATACCGGAGCACGAGGCTGTCAGGAATGGGGTAGGAATTTTTGATGTATCCCACATGGGTGAAATTACCGTGAAAGGTAAGGATGCGACAGCCTTTGTTGATTATCTCATGACCAATGACATAAGCAGGCTTGAGGATAATCAAATAATCTACACCTTCATGTGTTACCCCCATGGTGGAGTTGTTGATGATTTGTTGGTATATCGATTTGACAAGGAATACCTTTACTTGGTGGTCAATGCTGCCAATACCGATAAGGACTACGCGTGGATAGTTGACCACAAGGGTGATTTTGACGTAGAAATTGAAAATATCTCCGACTCGGTAGGCGAAGTTGCCATCCAGGGGCCCATGGCACAAAAAACCCTCCAAAAATTGACTGACTTTGACCTTGATAAGGTAAAGTTTTTCCGCCTTCAGAGGGATGTGCTGATTGACGGAGTAAAGTGTATGATATCTCGAACCGGCTATACCGGCGAAGACGGGTTTGAGGTTTATGCCGACAGGGAAGGGATAGTAAAGGTATGGAATTCTGTTCTTGAAGCAGGTAAAGGATTCGGCATACTGCCCGCCGGTTTAGGCTGCAGGGATACTCTGAGATTTGAAGCTTCTCTCCCCCTTTACGGACATGAAATAGGCGAAGAAATCACCCCTCTTGAAGGAGGCTTCAAATTTTTTGTAAAACTTGATAAGGCCGTAGACTTTATTGGTAAAGAAGCCCTTAACAAGCAGTGGTCAAATGGCTTGAAGAGAAAACTGGCCGGATTTGAACTCATTGAAAGAGGGATTGCAAGGGAAGGAATGGAAATTCAAAAGGACGGCGCATCCATAGGACATGTAACAACGGGATATATGAGTCCGACCCTTAAGAAGACAATAGGGAATGCCCTGTTGACTCCCGAATTTACGGATATTGGCACTGAAATCGATGTAATAATCAGAAATAAACCCGTAAAAGCAAAAGTAATCAGCAAAAAATTTCTTAATAAGAAATAAGAAGCCGAAAATATAATGAATAAACAGGAGGATTAAAATGAAAGTTTTAGAAGGATTATATTATTCAAAAAGCCATGAATGGGTTAAGGTTGATGGAGAAGAGGCTTTTATAGGCATTACCGATTATGCCCAGGAGCATATGGGAGATATAGTTTATGTGGAGCTTCCGGAAGTTGATGACGAGTTCGAAAAGGAAGACTCCTTCGCGGTTGTTGAATCCGTTAAGGCAGCATCTGATGTTTATCTTCCGGTCAGCGGTATAATACTTGCCGTAAACCAAGCCTTAGAAGATGACCCTGCCATCTTAAATGCCGATGCGTATGAAAACTGGATTGTTAAAATTGCCTTAAATGATAAAGCGGAATTAGATGAATTAATGACTAGTGAGGAATATGAAAAATTCTTGGCAGAGGAGGCTTAATATGTATCCCTATATACCAAATACTCCTCAGGACGAGCAAGAAATGCTTCAGGCAATCGGCTTGGATTCCATGGACCTCTTGTTTGAAGATATTCCAAAAGATGTTCGTTTAACCAGGCCTTTGAATATACCCCCGTCAAAGAGCGAATTGGAAGTAAGCTCCTATCTTAAGAGCTTAGCCGATAAAAATTGTTCCGTTAGCCGAATGGCCTGCTTTTTGGGTGCGGGTGCTTACGACCACTACATACCGTCGGTAATAGATGCAATTATTTCAAGGAGCGAGTTTTATACTTCCTATACCCCCTACCAGCCTGAAATCAGTCAGGGAACCCTCCAGTATATTTTTGAATACCAGACTTTAATCAGCAACCTGACAGGCATGGATCTGGCAAATGCTTCCCTGTATGACGGCGGTACAGCCGTTACCGAAGCCGCCCTGATGGCATGTGCCTATTCCAGGAAAGGGGAAATTATAGTTTCAGCCGGTGTGAATCCCCAAGCCAGAAGAATACTTAAAACATATGCCCATGCCCAGAATTTAAAGGTTGTGGAGGTTGAAACCAAGGAAGGGGTCACAGATGCAGAAAGGCTTAATGAACTCATCAGCGATGAAACGGCAGCTGTGATTGTACAAAACCCCAACTTCTTCGGCCTTCTTGAAGACTTGAAAACCTTAGGAGAGATAGCTCATAAGGGCAAGAAGGTCAGCATGATTGCGTCGGTTAATCCTATATCCTTAGCCCTCCTCAAAAAACCGGGCGAATTAGGGGTGGATGTAGTTGTCGGTGAAGGCCAGCCTCTTGGAATACCCCTCCAATTCGGAGGCCCTTATTTAGGCTTCATGGCAGTTAAGAAGGATTACATGAGGAAGCTTCCCGGCAGAATCGCCGGAGAAACCACCGATTTAGACGGCAAGAGGTCTTATGTTTTAACATTGTCAGCCAGGGAGCAGCATATAAGAAGGGAAAAGGCCACTTCCAACATCTGCTCAAACCAAGGCCTGAATGTATTGGCTGCAACTGTTTATATGGTCACCATGGGCAAGGAAGGATTGAGGGAAGCTGCCAACCAATGCGTTCAAAAAGCACACTATGCTTTTAACGAACTCACTGAATCGGGCAAGTACAGACCCCTCTTTGATAAGCCCTTCTTCATGGAATTTGCCTTAACCTCCGATGTGGACGCCGATAAAATAAATAAGGCCCTCTTGGAGGAGAAAATAATCGGGGGCTATGACTTAGGCAGGGATTATCCCCAATACAAGAATGCTGTCCTGTATGCGGTTACCGAAAAAAGAACCAAAGAAGAAATTGATAAATTAAGAAGAGTCTTGGAGGGGGTTAAATGATGAAATATTATAATAAATTAATATTCGAATTATCAAAACCGGGCAGAAAAGCTTACAGCCTTCCGGCTCTCGATGTTGATGAAAAACCATTAAACAACCTTATTCCGACAGAATTTCTGACCGACAAGGAGCTGAACTTCCCGGAGGTAAGCGAAGTTGATGTCATAAGACACTATACCAACCTTTCAAATAAGAACTATGGAGTGGATAAGGGCTTTTACCCCTTGGGGTCCTGTACCATGAAGTACAATCCTAAGATAAATGAAGCAGCTGCGAGATATGACGGTTTTGCTAACCTTCATCCCCTACAGGAGGAAGCCTGCGTCCAAGGTGCACTCCAACTGATGTATGAACTTGAAAAGTCCCTGTGTGAAATAGCCGGAATGGATAGGTTCACCCTCCATCCTGCAGCCGGTGCCCATGGCGAAATTACAGGCATCATGTTAATTAAGGCCTACCATGATAAGAGGGGTGATTTCAAGAGAAACAAGATAATAGTACCGGATTCGGCCCACGGTACTAACCCGGCAACTGCAGCAATGGCAGGATACTCAATAGTTGAAATAAAATCTTACGAAAATGGTCTTGTTGACTTAGAAGCCCTGAGAGAAGCAGCAGGCGAAGATACGGCAGGGTTGATGCTCACTAATCCCAATACCTTAGGTCTTTATGACCGGGGAGTAAAGGAAATAGCCAATATCGTCCATGAGGCAGGCGGACTTCTCTACTATGACGGGGCAAACATGAATGCCATCATGGGCCATGCAAGGCCGGGTGACATGGGATTTGACACGGTTCACTACAACCTCCACAAGACATTCTCGACCCCCCATGGAGGAGGAGGACCTGGCTCAGGTCCGGTAGGATGTAAGGAGATATTAGCTGAATTCTTGCCTGTGCCTTTGGTAGGAAAGAGAGAGGACGGGACCTATTTCTTAGATTATGATGTGCCGGACTCAATAGGCAAGGTTAAAGATTTTTACGGCCACTTCGGAATATTGGTAAGAGCATATACCTACATATTGATGATGGGTAACGACGGACTTAAAAAAGCGTCGGAAATGGCAGTCTTAAGTACCAACTATATTAAGGAAAAACTTAAAGACTACTACCACCTGCCAATAGATACCTTGGCCAAACACGAAGTTGTATTCGGCGGATTAAAGGATAAGTCAACCGGGGTTACCACCTTGGATATTGCCAAGAGACTTTTGGACTACGGATATCATCCGCCTACTGTTTACTTCCCCTTGATCATCGACCAGGCCCTGATGATTGAACCTACGGAAACTGAAAGCAAGGAAACAATCGATGGCTTTATAGATGCTATGATTGCCATCGCCGAGGAAGCAAAATCAAATCCGGAATTGTTGAAGACTGCCCCCCACAATACTATAGTGAGAAGACCTGATGAAACAAAGGCAGCAAGAAATCCGGTACTAAAATACGAAGGGTAGAATATGAGTAAGAGAATAGCTATAATCGGGGCAGGTCCGGGCGGCTACGTTGCTGCAATAAGGGCAGCTCAACTAAATGCTGATGTATACCTGATTGAAAAAGGAGAAATAGGGGGTACCTGCCTTAACAGGGGCTGTATCCCCACTAAGACTTATTTCAGCATTGCTAAGATGATGTCATCTTTAAAAAGAGCCAATGAGTTTGGTATTCAGGTAGATGGATATAAATTGGACGGGAAGATCCTTAAGGAGAGAAAACAAACCATTGTGAACACTCTTGTAACAGGGATCGAAAAATTGATATCATCCTACAGGAATATAGAATTCATAGCCGGGACTGCAGCCCTTAAAGACAAAAATACTGTAACAGTCCAATTAAATGACGGTGGAAAAAGAGAGATAGAAGCCGACAACATAATCATAGCTACGGGTTCATACCCTCAAATGACCGAAACCAAGGGGGTAGACTTGGAAGGAGTTATTACGTCGGATGAGCTCCTTGAACTTGACCATATACCTGAAACCCTGATAGTAGTCGGAGGCGGAGTTATAGGACTTGAATTTGCCAGCATATATAAGGAATTAGGTTCCCATGTAATCCTTCTTGCCTCAAGGATCCTGAAAGATTCCGATAAGGAAATAGGGAAGCGGCTTACTCCCATGCTTAAAAAACAAGGTATAGAAACCTATGTGGATATAAGGGCAAAGGAAATAACAAGGGAAGGGCATAAGCTCAAAGTCTTGGCCAGATATAAAGAAAAAGACGAAGAAATAGAAGTATGGGGGGACTATGTCCTCATTGCTTCCGGAAGAGGGCCGGTGACGGAAGGGCTCAACCTTGAAGGTGTGGGTATAGAAACAAGCCAAAAGGGGATTCTTGTAAACGATGATTTTGAAACAACCGTGCCGGGGATTTACGCCATAGGGGATGTTAACTCCAAGGGCATTCAATTGGCTCATGTAGCCAGTGCCCAGGGAGAATACGTAGTTGAGAAGATTATGGGTCATAAGCCGGATATTGTTTTATACCATTTCCCCTCCTGCGTATTTACAATGAATGAAGTGGCCCAGGCAGGGTTTACCGAAGACCAGCTTAAGGAAAAGGGTATAGAATATAAAGTCAGCAAATTCATGTTTTCGGCCAACGGCAAAGCCCTGTCCTTAGGGGAGCCCGAAGGAATCGTCAAAATTCTTGCAGGAAAAGATGACGACAAAATCTTAGGAATCCACATCCTGGGTCCTCATGCCAACGACTTGATTCATGAAGGAGCCTTGGCCATTGCAAACCAACTGGATGCAGCTGCCATAACAAGAACCATCCATGCCCACCCCACCCTGTCGGAGGCTGTCCATGAAGCGGCATTGGGACTGAATGACGGTGCTATTCACATAACGCCAAAAAGAAAAAGAAATTAAAAATAATTAATCGACATATCAATAATTATATGTTATTATTAACCAATAATCAGAGTAGACAAGATGCGTTAAGTGTTGAGGGATGGGATGTTGCCCTTAAACGAAGGACTCAGTTCCGCGGTATCTTGTCGCTTCCGCTGTATTTGAGAAACTTATGTTGCTCCTATATTGTGCGGAGGTATTGCTTTGCTCAATAAGGAGGAAAAAATGAGTAGTAATACTGAGCCACAAAAATTAACGTCCCTGACCATTGTCAGGGCAGGGCTCTTCATATCCATGAGCTTGGTTTTAAAAGTAATGTTTGAAGTATATATTCCCTTGGCAGGAATTCCAGCACTCAGGATAAACTTCGCCAACCTTCCCCTGATGCTCTCAGGTATTATTTTAGGTCCCTTAGCGGGATTCTTGACCGGAGCGGCAGCGGATTTAATCAACTTTGTTGTAAAGCCGGGAGGCCCCTTTTTCCCCGGATTTACATTAGCCAGCGGCTTGTGCGGATTCATACCGGGAATTATTTTCAAATATTTAAAAAGAGATATAAATTATAACCTGCTAAACACGATTTTTATCTCTTTCTTGTCTCTAAGTTTTGTCTTAGTCTTCATACAAAACGGTTTGTTGACCTTCGACAAGGGAATCTTCTATGACGGAAAACCCTTAAACCCCTTATATGGGGTAGGGTTCTTTACACTTGTTGCAATTTACCTGATAATTCCCGTCGTCATATCATCCGGGTCAAAGAACCTCAGTATGAATAAAATAGTGTTTGCAATAAGTGTAACCCAGCTTATTACATCAATAATTTTGAACACTTACTTCTTATATGTTTTATACGGTATAGGAATAATGATTACCCTGCCGGCCAGGATTCTGACAAATTTCTTTATGATACCCCTTTATTCAATAATAATAGGTGCCATATTGAATGCACTTAAGGGAAGATTTAGTAAAATTTAAATATGGCAGAAACATTTCGTTTCTGCCATACTTTTATTATGAGTTTTACAATCTATATTTCAACAAGGGTGCCCAAACCTTTTTCTACAGCTAAGTCTATTGCAATCTTTCCGGTTACTATATCCAACAGAGCTAAACCTGTAGCATCAAAAATTGTAATATCATCATCGGATATCCTGCCCTGCTTTTTGCCTGACAACACCTCACCTAACTCACCTGTGACAGATTCTTCTGCAATAATGCCCATTTTGCATGGTATCTCCATTTCCCCAAAGCTGAGGCACTGTTTTATGTCATCGGCAAAAACCCTTGCTTCTCTGAATAAACCCGGATCTATTTCTTCCTTGCCTGCCATGTCAGCCCCTATGCAGCTGAAATGGGTTCCGGCTTTTACCCATTCTTTCTTTATAATGGGCGAAGTGGCTCTGGTTATTGTTATCACTGCATCCGTATCACTCAAAACACCGGGCAAGTCATCTGCCGGGCTGAAGCTGATACCGTCTCTTACCTTAATCTTTAGCTCATCAGCCAATCTGCTGACAATTTGATCGGTAAAACTGCAAGCATTGTCATATGAGAGGGGGTCAAGAATCCTCACATTTTCTATTTGAGGCATGGCAAGCAGGGTTGCAGCCAACATGTAAAATGCCTGCCTTCCTGCACCAACTAAGAGGAGATTCCTGGTATCTTTGCGTGCCAGTGCCTTTATTCCCAATGCCGCGGCCGCTCCGGTCCGCATGCTTGTAATGTAAGATGCATCCATAACACCTAAAGGCAGGCCGGTCTTAGAATCAAATATGAGCAATAGGCCGCTAAAGCTTGGAATTCCTTTTTCTGTATTCAGGGGGAAGTTGTTGAGCATTTTAGCACCATGGAGTTTTTCCCCCATTACATAACCGCTTCGTATATCCATAGCTGCCTTTTCTTCTTCAAAGTGATATTCTATTGAAGGCCATACGGCAGTTCTTCCCTCAGATTTTTGAATATATGCCTTTTTAACTCCTTCTATAACCTTGTCTAACTCTAAAACCTTTTTTATATCTGATTGACTCAGTGAGATTATTTTCATTTAAAGCCTTCCTTTCTTAAGGGCTTTACCCTGAACAGCCAATTCCTCAATATATTCATCAATAAGCTTCATACCTTCTTCAAGCTCGGTGGCATGTGAAAGAGACAAGCGGAAGGTGCGGGGTATGAAGAAACAATCTCCGTGGCATACCAAAACTCCCTTTTGGTCAAGCAAGTCGTCACAGAATTTTTCCGCATCAACATCCAAGTCGTAGTGAATCAGATAAGTAGTCCCGTATGCATCCGCATACTGGCGGAGGTATTTATGACCTTCCAGCCATTTATCAACCTTTGCCTTGTTTTCATTGACGATTTTCCTGCTCCTTGCAAGAATTTTATCCGCATGCTCAAGGGCAATTGCAAAAATCCATTCATCGAATACACCCCCGCAGATGGAGTCGTAGGACCTGCGGTTGAAAAGTTCTTTTTTTGTTTCGGGGTCCTTGCAAATAATCCAGCCTACCCTTGTTCCCGCCATTGAATAAATCTTGGATGAGCTGCAAGTTACGATTGCCTTATCATAAATGTCCGCAAAGGAAGGCATGTACTCTTCCTTGAGGCCCCTGTACATTTCATCGCAGACTACCCGGGCATCATGAGCTTTTGCTGTTTCCACAATCTCCATCATTTCTTCCAATTCTAAAAGTGAGCCTGTGGGATTGTTGGGATTTGTGAAAAGAATAGCCTTGGTATTGTTATCCACGGCATTTCTTAACTCATCAAGGTCTAATTTATATCCTGCTTCAGGCTTAAGATGAACCTGACGAACTTCAGCACCTAAGGATTTAGGAATCGAATAAAACTGCTGGTAGTTTGGCATTATTGATATTACATTATCTGTTTCTTCTATCAAGGTTAACACTACCGTATTATTGGCACCTGTCCCTCCATGGACTAATATTACATCTTCCGGGTCTACATTCCGGTAGAGATTTGCTATTGCCTTACGGGTTCTTGGAGTACCTTCGAAGTTTCCGTAACCTAAGTTCATGGTCTTTAATTCTTCCAGAAAATCCTCCATGCTTTCCCCGGTTAATTCAAATAATTCTTCCACTGTCAAGGGAAGAACACAGCTTCCGCCCAAATATACCTTGTTTTTTTCGCTGTCGCAAGCAGGGTTCAGCCAATTCTCCAATACAAAATCATCAATTTTCATCTTATCCTCCATTAATTCTTTGTCGTCCTGCCAAAATTGTATCAATAAAGCCTTCAAAGTGCAAGAATAATCACTTATTATATATTTATAACAAAAAGACTTTAAACCTTAGTAAATTTATTAATTGTATCTGCCGCTAACTTAGCTGTTGAAAAGGCAGCCTGAATGTTGAAACCTCCTGTATCGCCGTCATAATCCAAGACTTCTCCTGCAAAAAAAAGACCGGGGAGTTTTTTTGATTCCATGGTTTTTGGATTTACTTCATCAGTTGCTACTCCTCCCTTGGTAACCATGGCTGTATTAAAGCCGCCTAACTTCTTAATTTTCATAGGATGAGCCGATAACATCCGAATCAGACTATTCCTATGAATTTTCTTAAGCTGGCTGCAGGACAAGTTTTCGTCAACATCTGATATTTCAAGCAATTTTTCAATAAAACGCTTTGGTAGGTTCAATTCCTTTAATGCTGTCTTTATACTTGATTTCGATGATGAGACTAATTTTTCAAAATACATTCTAAACTCATCTTCATTATAAAATGATGTGAAATTAATTTTAATGACATCTCCCGGCTCCATATATCTCGAATTATTAATTATTAGGGGACCTGAAATGTTTGCATGAGTTAATAAAAAGTCTCCTTTAAATTCTCTTGCCTTTTTATTGTTTTTCCATAAAGATAATTTTATATTTTCAAATGATATACCGGATAATTCACTGAATTGATAGTTTTCAACATAAACCGGTGTAAGAGCAGGCCTTGGTTCAATAATCTTATGTCCCAAGGCTTGAGCAAATTCATAACCATCCCCTGTAGACCCGGTGTCCGGATAGGACTTACCTCCACAAGCTATTATTAAGCTATAACCTGCATAGTTGGCAGCACTTGTCTTAACATAAAATAT
Organism: Tissierellia bacterium; assembly: GCA_012520455.1. Taxonomy (GTDB): domain Bacteria; phylum Bacillota; class Clostridia; order Tissierellales; family Sedimentibacteraceae; genus Sedimentibacter. The sequence continues at coordinate 2,123 of JAAYOE010000044.1, read as the reverse complement.
TTTTTTACTTTCATCATAAGACACTTTTTCCACTCCTGAATTTAAGAGCATTTTTGCATCCTTAACACTGCCAATCAAAACCTTCAGCACATCCATTGCCTTAAATGAAGAAGGAAATACCTTGTTATCTTCCCTTATAATGCTCTTGAGTCCTCTTTTCTCAAAGAAATCCATGGTGGCTTGATTGGTGAAATTATATAGGGCAGGCTTAATAAACCTGCCCTTGTCGCCGTACTTTTCAAAAAAGTCATCAATATCACAATTATTAGTATAGTTGCACTGACCGGCACCTGAAAGCAAAAGCTTTTTGCCCGGTGTTTTATTTTTCTCTAAGATTAAAACCTTTTTATTTTCAATATTTGCAGCTGCAAATAAACCTGCGGGTCCTGCGCCTATAATAATAACATCATATATCATTAAAGATTATCTTCCATTTCCTCTGTTTATAATGTGCCTTCTGTGTCCGGGCTTGCTGTGCCGGCTTCATCCGCTCTTTGTATTTCATACATTTCCATCAATTCATCCAGGGCAAGCCTTGCTCGAATTTCATATTCCACGCCATTCTCGGTGTATGTTCCCGTAAATAATACAAAGTCTTCTTGCAGATTAAAATCGGTATATTTATTATTGTCTAAGTTAATTTGTTTATTACTGTCATTAATAAAATCATATAAAACAAATTTATTATCCTTATCCTTTAATAATACTGTAGTGGTGTCTTTTAACAATTGCATTTTCAGGGGTTCATCAAATAGACCCGTAATTTTCTTGTTCTCTATATCCAAGACCTTGTTTTTACCACCGCTTTTAATTAAGATATACCTATCAAGCCATTCATAGGACCCATCCTTGTCAAAGGAAGCCCCATCAATCAAGGTCGGTTCATTTTCCCCTTCATCCCATATGAATATTTGACTGTATACATTGCCATATCCTATGGTTCTGAATACCACCCTTTCACCGGAGCTGATGATATCAATTCCCTTGACGCTTTTGTCAATTATGCTTGAGCTCTCTTCCAAATATTGAACAATACTGTTTAAATCGGTATCTTCAATTTTAAACTTTGGAATATCCTCAGCTTCTACTATATCCAATTTGGATTCGGCCTCCTGAAGCTTAGATATAATGCTTTCATTGCTTTTCGCTAAGCTTAAATATTCCTTTTCCAAGTCTTCCAATTCACTTTTGATTTTTTCCAATTCTTCCTTTAAACTTACATTTTCCTTCTTGATTTCTTGGGTATTGACAATACCTTCATACTCTCCCGGTCCCAAACCTGTCTCTTCGGAAGCCGGAAGCCTGGTACAGCCGGCAGCAAGTACCAGGGTTGAAATCACAAGAACTAATATTGAGCTTTTCATATACCTACACATCTTTTCCTCCTCCGATAAGAATTAAAAGCATCTTTCGATGCTTTTAATGTGTCATTATGCTAACCGCTATATTTTCAGTACCTTGTTGAATAGCCGTGCTTAAAATATTCTGCCCTTCTTTTAGATCCTTAAAATACTTGGTGGTTCCGGAAGTATCGAATATTTTAGTGTTATTGGTTACGGTCAGGTATATGAGCTCCGTTTTTCCGGATGGAGTAGCATTTTGCATCATTATCAGTTTTTTATCCGGATTGATATATATGATTTTACCGGAAAAGCTCTTGGCGGTTTCAATTTGAGAAACATCAATCGTTGCGATTTCATCTCCGGAAGTATTGATATTTACATTGTATCCAAGGCGTAAATCATAAATTGATACGTTTTTTGACCCTATTGTAATCTTAACATTATTGCTTACGGTATACTGGGTAATCTCCCCGTCCTCATCTGCAATTTTAATCTTACATTGAGGCCCTATGATTATTTCCTTGATAACCCCGGTCATTTCCGCCTCTTTGGCAATGATGTTAATAGCTATCATCTCATCATACCTGGTGGTTATTGTAACTTCATCTCCCGAGCCAACCTGGTCAAAGCTTGATTCTTCATCGTTTCTCGTTACTTCCACATCCCCGGTGAAGGTAAATGTCTTTGTGAGGTCATCGTCGGTTTTTATGGTAACCTTGATGGGATAATTGTAATCTATGGATGTAATAACCCCGTCATAATGCTTAATACGGCTTATGG
>JAAYOE010000043.1 GCA_012520455.1 Tissierellia bacterium | reverse complement strand
CTACGTGAGATGTTGAAATTGTTATTCCTCTTTCTCTTTCTTCGGGAGCCTTGTCTATGTTGTCATAGCTTACAAATTCTCCCGTACCGAATTTTTTGTTCAAAATAAGCGTAATTGCTGCTGTTAATGTAGTTTTGCCGTGGTCAACGTGACCGATTGTTCCTATATTAACATGGGGTTTTGTTCTTTCAAATTTTGCTTTTGCCATTTCCTTTTCCTCCCTTTGGCTTATTTAATAATTTTTTCAGCTATGTTGTTAGGAACTCTTTCGTAATGATTGAATTCCATTGAATAAGAAGCTCTTCCCTGAGTCAGGGACCTAAGTGTCGTTGCGTAACCGAACATTTCGGATAAGGGTGCAAATGCATCCACAACCTTTATTCCGCTTCTGTCGGAGAAGCCTTCTATTCTTCCTCTCCTTGAGTTTATATCTCCCATTACATCTCCCAGGTATTCCTCGGGAGTTGTTATTTCGACCTTCATGTATGGCTCTAAAAGTACCGGTGATGCTTTTTCCATCGCTTGTTTAAAAGCCATGGAACCGGCAATCTTAAATGCCATTTCGCTGGAGTCTACTTCATGGTAGCTTCCGTCATAGAGCGTAACCTTAAAATCAATTGCAGGATAGCCGGCTAAAACACCATTTTCGGCTGCACCCCTGATCCCGGCTTCAACTGCAGGTATATATTCTTTGGGAATAACCCCGCCTGTGATTGCATTGACAAAAGTTATGCCTTGACCGGGCTCCTGAGGCTCCATAGTAATTTTAACATGGCCGTATTGTCCCTTGCCGCCGGATTGTCTTGCATACTTAACATCAACGTCTGCAGTTCCTGTGATAGTTTCCTTATAAGAAACTTGCGGCTTGCCTACATTTGCTTCAACCTTGAATTCCCTCAAGAGTCTGTCGACTATAATTTCCAAATGAAGCTCGCCCATTCCTGCAATAATCGTCTGTCCCGTGTCCGGATTCGTATATGTTTTAAAGGTAGGGTCTTCTTCAGCTAATTTCTGAAGACCTATGCCCATTTTATCCTGTCCTGCCTTTGTTTTAGGCTCGATAGCCACTTCAATAACAGGTTCCGGGAAAACCATGGACTCCAAAACAATGGGGTGGTCAGGGTCACACAGGGTGTCTCCCGTTGTTGTCAGTTTCAAACCAACGGCAGCATCAATGTCTCCCGCGTAAGATCTCTCTATTTCTTCCCTCTTATTGGCATGCATCTGAAGAATTCTGCCTATTCTCTCTTTTTTATTCTTAGTTGAATTCAAGACATAAGAACCTGATTCCAACACTCCTGAATATACTCTGAAAAATGTAAGCTTCCCTACAAAGGGGTCCGTGGCTATTTTAAATGCTAAAGCAGATAGAGGCGCATCATCGGATGCTTCTCTTACTATTTCCTCTCCCGTGTCAGGGTCAAATCCCTTCATTTGAGGAATGTCTATGGGATTCGGCAAGTAATCTACAATTGCATCCAAAACAAGTCTTACGCCCTTGTGTTTGTATGCTGTACCGCATAAAACAGGGACGATTTCATTGCTTATGGTGCATTTTCTAATAGCTTTTTTCAGCTCTTCAACTGAAATTTCTTCACCGTTCAAATACTTTTCCATTATTTCTTCATTGAAATCCGATAAAGCTTCTATTAGTTTTTCCCTGTATTCCTCAGCCTGAGCCAGATAATCTTCAGGTATTTCGATTACTTCCAAGTCTGTTCCTTGATCGTTATTATATTTAGTTACCTTCATGGTAACCAAATCAATAATGGCCTCAAACCTGTCCTCAGCTCCGATAGGAAGCTGAATTGGAACTGCATTTGCTTTTAATCTTTCTTTCATGGTGTCGACGGAATAAAAGAAATTTGCTCCCATCTTATCCATCTTGTTTACAAAACAAATTCTCGGAACATGATATTTGTCTGCCTGTCTCCACACGGTTTCAGATTGGGGCTCAACCCCCATTTTAGCATCAAATACCGCTACAGCACCATCCAATACTCTCAAGGACCTTTCAACCTCAACCGTGAAGTCTACGTGCCCGGGTGTATCGATAATGTTAATTCTTACATTTTTCCATATACAAGTAGTCGCAGCTGAAGTTATTGTAATTCCTCTTTCCTGCTCTTGCTCCATCCAGTCCATCTGTGCTGCACCTTCGTGAGTTTCTCCTACTTTATGAATTTTACCGGTATAGAACAGGATTCTTTCGGTGCATGTGGTTTTTCCTGCATCAATATGCGCCATTATTCCGATATTCCTGGTATTCTCTAAAGAATATTCTCTCATTTTTTCCCTCCTTCACGCTGCTTTTCTCATACAGTCAAGACTACCATCTAAAATGCGCAAAGGCTTTGTTAGCTTCTGCCATTTTATGTGTATCTTCTCTTTTCTTAACGCTGGCTCCCACGTTGTTGGCTGCATCCATTATTTCTTTTGCAAGCCTTTCACGCATTGTCTTTTCTCCTCTTTTGCGTGAATAAGCAACCAGCCATCTCAAACCTAAGGTCTGCCTTCTTTCAGGTCTAACTTCTATAGGAACCTGATAAGTGGCACCACCTACTCTTCTTGCTTTAACTTCCAACACAGGCATGATGTTGTTAAGTGCTTTATAAAAAACTTCCAAGGGTTCTTCGCCTGTTTTGTCTTTTATGATGTCAAATGCACCATAGACTATTTTTTGGGCAACTCCCTTTTTACCATCATACATGAGCTGATTTATCAATTTAGTAACGACCTTATCCTTATATATAGGATCTTCCGTCACTGCTCTCTTAGGTATGTGACCTTTTCTTGGCACTTTGCTTCCCTCCTTAATAATAGTTTTAATTCACAGGTACTCGACAATTAAATGTCGTCGTGCACATATCATAATATATATATTATGGCGTGTGCCGAATTTCATCTAATTATTTCTTCTTTTCTCTTTTAACTCCATACTTGGATCTTCCCTGTTTTCTTTTTGCTACACCAGCTGTATCAAGGGTTCCTCTTACGATATGATATCTAACCCCCGGTAAGTCTTTAACTCTTCCTCCCCTTATAAGAACAACACTGTGCTCCTGCAAATTGTGTCCTTCACCGGGGATGTATGCTGTAACCTCCATGCCTGTTGATAATTTTACTCTGGCAATTTTTCTCAGTGCTGAGTTAGGCTTCTTTGGAGTTACGGTTTTAACTGATGTGCACACTCCTCTTTTTTGAGGTGAATTTGCTTCAGTCATTCTCTTTTTAAGAGTGTTGTAGCTTACATTCAGTGCCGGAGCGTCGGATTTGTAAACAACCTGCTCTCTTCCTTTTCTCACTAACTGGTTAATTGATGGCATTCGTACACCTCCTTTGCATTAAAGTTTTTATTTTAAAACGGCAGCTGCCGCTGCGTTTACACCGATACCCGCAAGCTTCCCAAGCTCTTTCATACTATCACAATAGATTATTTCAATGTTTTTTTCCTTGCAAAGCTCCGCGATATCCTTAGTTACATGCAAATCAGCATCCTTTGCCAGATAAACGGTTTGTGCTTCGTCTCTCGACAAAGCCCTCAAAGTCTGCTTCCTTCCAATAACTATTTTTTTATCAGTAAACATTTCAATCACCACAACATTTACTTTTATAGTGGAAATGGTGTGTCCCTTTCCAAATTGGGGACATTCCTCTGACCATCGGAGACTTTCCCTCAAGAAGAGGTGTGTCCCCATACATTTTTGCACTCAAGTATTCTATCATCTTATTTTTTAGATGTCAAACACTATTTTTGGGGACATTTCAGGTGTCCCCAAAAATTTACACGGCATCATCAACCGGTTTTTCAGCTTCATTTACCAAGACGCCTATATTTCTGTATCTTTTCATTCCAGTACCTGCCGGTATCAGCTTGCCTATGATGACATTTTCTTTGAGTCCGATAAGGTTGTCAACCTTGCCTTTTGTAGCTGCATCCGTGAGAACCCTTGTGGTTTCCTGGAATGATGCGGAAGCTAAGAACGAATCCGTCGCAAGGGATGATTTGGTGATACCCAAGAGGGCTACCTCGCCTTTTGCAGGCTCCTTCCCTTCTCTTAGGGCTTCTTCGTTCTGGCGTTCAAATTCATAATTTGATACCAGGCTTCCCGGCAGCAAGGATGTATCTCCGGATTCTTCAATCCTTACCTTGTTAACCATCTGCCTTATGATGACTTCAACGTGCTTGTCGCTGATATCAACACCCTGCATCCTGTAAACCCTCTGAACCTCCATCAAAATGTATGATTCCAAAGCCTTCATACCCTTAATGTTCAAGATGTCATGAGGATTTATGGAACCGTCCGTAATCTTGTCTCCGGCTTCGATGTAATCCCCGTCCAGTACTAAGATTTTAGACCCGTAAGGGATTAAGTAGGTCTTGCTTTCTTTGTCTTCGTAATTGGTAATGGTGATTTCCCTCTTGTGGGCCTTTTCCGTCAATGTCACCTTTCCTGAAATTTCAGCTATTATAGCCTGGCCTTTAGGCTTTCTCGCTTCAAACAATTCTTCGATACGGGGCAGACCTTGGGTGATGTCTGTAGCTGCCGCAATACCTCCGGTATGGAAGGTACGCATTGTTAACTGGGTTCCCGGCTCACCTATTGACTGGGCTGCAATTATTCCAACTGCTGCTCCCACATTAACAAGCTTTCCTGTCGCAAGATTTGTGCCGTAACATTTCGCACATACACCGTGAACCGTCTTGCAGGTAAGAACACTCCTCACCTTTACCTTTTTGATTCCGGCATCCTGAATTTTCATAGCCATTTCTTCAGAAATGAAATCTCCGGCTTTAACGAATATTTCACCTGTTTCCGGATTCACCACATCATCAGCGGCAAATCTGTCGGCACATCTTTCGCTTAGTTTTTCAATTACTTCTTTACCGTCTGCAAATTCTTCAACCTCTATGCCGTCTGTAGTTCCGCAGTCTTCTTCCCTAACTATGATATCCTGGCTTACGTCAACCAATCTTCTTGTCAAGTATCCCGAGTCTGCCGTTCTGAGGGCGGTATCCGTAAGACCTTTACGGGCTCCCGTAGCTGACAGGAAGAATTCAAGAACCGAAAGACCTTCACGGAAGTTTGATTTAACGGGAACCTCAACCGTCTTGCCTATGGCACTTGCCATAAGACCACGCATACCCGCAAGCTGCTTAATCTGGTTACGTCCTCCACGGGCACCGGATACGGACATAATGTAAATCGGATTGAGGGGATCCAGATTATCCATCAATGCGTTTGTAACATCTTCTGTTGTCTGATTCCAGATCTTTATAACATTTTCATATCTTTCTTCGTCTGTCATCAAACCTCTTCTATATTTCTTCTCGTATTCCAAAACCTTCTTTTCCGCTTGCTGGATAAGGGTTTTCTTTTCTTCCGGAACTGTAATGTCGCTTACTGAAATTGTTATTGCCCCTAAAGTAGAATACCTGAAGCCCTTTTCTTTAATGCTGTCCAAAACTTCTGCCGTTTTGGCATTGCCGTGCTTCCTGAAGCAGCGGTAAATTATCTCTTCTAAGTTTTTCTTCTTAACCGTATAATCTACTTCAAGGGAGAACTTGTCTTTTTCTCTATCTACAAATCCTAAATCCTGAGGAATATCTTCATTGAATATAAACCTTCCCACGGTGGATTCGACTAACTTGGTTTCGCCGTCAACGGTCTTCCTTACCTTAACCCTTGCATGCAAATCCACGTTCTTGTCGTAATATGCCATTATCAACTCGTCGTAATCCTTGAAAATCATTCCCTGGCCCTTGGAGTCTTCAATTTCCAATGTCATGTAGTAAGCACCCAAAACCATGTCCTGGGTAGGGGTCGTGATTGGCCTTCCATCCTTGGGAGCAAGTATATTGTTTACGGACATCATCAAGAATCTTGATTCTGCCTGGGCCTCCACTGACAAAGGAACGTGAACAGCCATCTGGTCTCCGTCAAAGTCAGCATTGTAGGCGGTACATACCAAAGGATGAAGCTTAATTGCCTTTCCTTCAACAAGGACCGGCTCAAAAGACTGAATACCCAGCCTGTGAAGAGTCGGGGCACGGTTAAGCAATACGGTGTGGTCCTTGATTATTTCATCCAGCACATCCCATACTGCAGTATCAACCTTCTCAACCTTTTTCTTGGCACTTTTGATATTGTGGGCAACTCCCGTTTCAACCAGCTTCTTCATAACGAAGGGCTTGAATAATTCAAGTGCCATTTTCTTTGGAAGTCCGCACTGGTTAAACTTAAGCTCAGGTCCGACAACTATAACGGAACGTCCCGAATAATCGACACGCTTCCCTAATAGATTTTGCCTGAACCGGCCCTGCTTGCCTTTGAGCATATCCGATAAGGATTTTAAGGGCCTGTTTCCCGGACCTGTCACGGGTCTTCCCCGCCTTCCGTTGTCAATTAAAGCATCAACAGCTTCCTGAAGCATTCTTTTTTCGTTTCTTACGATTATCTCGGGTGCTCCCAAATCAAGGAGTCTCTTTAAACGGTTGTTCCTGTTAATTACCCTTCTGTACAAGTCATTTAAATCCGAAGTGGCAAAACGGCCTCCGTCCAACTGTACCATTGGTCGAAGCTCCGGCGGTATTACAGGTATAACATCCAAAATCATCCATTCAGGCCTGTTGCCTGAAACCCTGAAGGCTTCAATCACTTCAAGCCTTCTGATTATACGCACTTTCTTTTGTCCCTTGCTGTCTCTCAGCTGGGCCTTTAATTCTTCGGCTTCTTTTTCAAGGTCTATTTTTTGCAGGAGCTTTTTTATTGCTTCAGCTCCCATTTCAGCCTTAAAAGCATTCTTGTAATGCTCCTTGTACTCCCTGTATTCCATTTCGGTCAAGAGTTGTTTTTCGGACAGGGATGTATCCCCTGCTTCGGTAACAACATACTGAGCAAAATAAAGTACCTTTTCTAAAGCTCTCGGAGACATGTCAAGAATAAGACCCATCCTTGACGGTATCCCCTTAAAGTACCATATATGGGAAACAGGGGCAGCGAGCTCAATGTGTCCCATTCTTTCCCTTCTAACTTTTGCTTTTGTGACCTCAACTCCGCACCTGTCACAAACTACGCCCTTGTATCTTACTCTTTTGTATTTTCCGCAATGGCATTCCCAATCCTTTGTGGGACCGAATATTTTTTCGCAGAAAAGTCCGTCCTTTTCCGGCTTTAAAGTTCTATAATTTATTGTTTCCGGTTTTTTAACTTCTCCCCTCGACCATTGTCTGATTTTATCCGGAGAAGCAAGACCTATTCTTATTGATTCAAAATTATTGTAATCTATCAAGGAGTTCGCTCCCTTCTTTTTTAGTTTTCAATTGGTTCTTGTAAATTTGGGACATTCCTCTGACCTTCAAAGACTATCCCCTTCCTTAAAACTCTTCATCGTTGTCATAATCGTCTTCAATATCCAAATCTTCCAACACTTCCGAATCCAAATCATCCAAGTCGTCTAAAACATCCATGTCTTCTGCTTCTTCCGTATCATCGGTATCCAAAAGCATACCTTCCATATCTTCTTCCACATAAGCCATATCGCTTATGCCTTCATTATCAACATCAATATCTTCATCATCGATTGTTTCGATTATAGCAACTTCATCATCACTGGTAATAATCTTAATATCCAAAGCCAAGCTCTGCAATTCTTTTACAAGAACCTTGAAAGATTCAGGGATTCCCGGTTCAGGTATGTTTTCACCCTTCACTATCGCTTCGTATGTTTTAACCCTTCCGTTCACATCATCGGATTTCACCGTCAATAATTCCTGCAAGGTATGGGCTGCACCGTATGCTTCCAGGGCCCACACTTCCATTTCTCCGAATCTTTGACCGCCAAACTGGGCTTTACCACCTAAGGGCTGCTGGGTAACCAATGAATAAGGTCCTGTCGAACGAGCATGTATTTTATCGTCAACGAGGTGGTGAAGCTTAAGCATATACATGTATCCCACGGTTACCGGACCTTGGAAGTATTCGCCAGACCGTCCGTCCCTTAAGTCAATCTTGCCGCTTCTCGGGTAGCCTGCCAATTCAAGAGCATCCCAGATGTCATCTTCAACTGCACCGTCAAATACCGGTGTAGCAACTTCCCAGCCTAATTTCTTTGCAGCTAATCCAAGGTGAACTTCCAAAACCTGGCCGATATTCATACGGGAAGGAACCCCAAGAGGATTTAACACAACATCAAGGGGAGTCCCGTCCGGCAGGAAGGGCATATCCTCTTCAGGCAGTATCATTGAAATAACACCCTTGTTTCCGTGACGGCCGCACATCTTGTCGCCTACGTTAATTTTACGTTTTGTTGCCACATAAACCCTTACAAGTTTGCTTACTCCCGGGCTCAACTCATCCCCGTTTTCCCTTGTAAATACTTTAACATCAACAACAATTCCGCTTTCTCCGTGAGGAACCTTCAAGGAGGTATCCCTTACTTCTCTTGCCTTTTCGCCGAATATTGCCCTTAAGAGTCTTTCTTCAGCCGTAAGCTCCGTTTCACCCTTTGGTGTAACCTTTCCTACAAGGATATCACCGGACTTAACCTCGGCGCCGATTCTTATGATTCCTCTTTCATCCAGGTCCTTAAGGGAGTCATCTCCCACGTTTGGAATATCCCTTGTTATTTCTTCAGGACCAAGCTTTGTATCCCTTGCTTCCGATTCATATTCTTCAATATGGATGGATGTTAAAACATCATCCTTAACAAGCCTTTCATTGAGGAGCATGGCATCTTCGTAGTTGTATCCTTCCCAGGTCATGAAACCTATCAAAAGATTCTTTCCGATAGCCATATCCCCATCCTGGGTAGAAGGTCCGTCAGCAATAATCTGGCCCCTTTTTATTTCATCGCCCCTATGTACTATAGGTCTTTGATTTATGCAGGTACCGCTGTTTGAACGCTTGAACTTTAATAAAGAATACCTGTCAATCATGCCGGTGTCGTTTCTTCTTATCATGATATCCGAGGCAGTAACTGAAACAACCTTCCCGTCGTGCTCAGCAATTACGACGGCTCCGGAATCCATTGCTGCCTTGTGTTCCAAACCCGTTCCGATTATGGGTGTTTCGGTAACCAGCAAGGGCACTGCCTGCCTCTGCATGTTAGCCCCCATCAGGGCACGGTTAGCATCGTCATTTTCCAAAAATGGGATCATGCCCGTACCAATGGAAATAACCTGTTTCGGGGAAACTTCCATATAATCGACCATGTCTTTTGAAGCAATTTCATTTATACCGTCGATTCCCCTTACAACAACACGGCTGTGCATGAAAGTACCGTCTTCGTTTAAAGGCTCATTAGCCTGAGCGATAATTTTTGTATCTTCCACATCTGCAGTGAGATAATCTATTACATCGGTAACTTTACCTGTTTTCTTATCTACCCTTCGGTAAGGAGACTCCAAGAACCCGTAATCATTAATCCTGGCATAGGTAGCTAAAGATGTTATCAGCCCTATATTGGGACCTTCCGGGGTTTCTATGGGACACATTCTGCCGTAATGAGAATGGTGAACGTCTCTTACTTCAAAGCTTGCCCTGTCCCTGGACAATCCTCCGGGACCAAGAGCCGACATTCTTCTTTTGTGGGTAAGTTCAGCCAAAGGATTGGTCTGGTCCATAAACTGTGATAACTGGCTGGAACCGAAAAACTCCTTGATAGCCGCTGATACCGGCCTTATGTTTATTAAAACCTGAGGAGTTACCACGTCCACATCCTGGATAGTCATTCTTTCCCTGACTACTCTTTCCATTCTTGATAAGCCTACCCTCACCTGGTTTTGAAGGAGCTCTCCCACAGAACGGAGCCTCCTGTTTCCAAGGTGGTCAATGTCGTCAATCTTGCCTATTCCCCTGAATAAACCGAAATGGTAATTTACTGCCGCATACATATCATCCTTAACGATGTGTTTTGGAGACAAGGAATACTTTTCTTCCCCATCCTTTTCAAATATGTTGTTATCAGCGGCGGGAACCTGCTTTAACGATTCGACTATGGCTTTTTCGATATCTTCCTTGGACCTGTTTTCTTCCAGTATTTTTTTCATTACCGGATAGTAAACCTTCTCCTTTATGCCCAATTTTTCTAAATCTATACCTAATTTATCCAATTCAAATACTTTAGGGTCAACAAACTTATTGCTTAGTATTTTAGTGATTTTATCATCGGAATTTAAAATATTAACGGAAAAAATGCCTGCTGCTTCCAATTTAAAAATAGAATCTTCGTCGAATACATCGCCTTTGGCAACCAAAACTTCGCCTGTTTCCTTATTGATTATATCTTCTGCTGCACGCTTTCCTATTATTCTGTTTTCCAGACTGAGTTTTTTGTTTAATTTATACCTGCCTACCTTTGCAAGGTCATACCTCTTAAAATCAAAAAATAAAGATTTGATAAGAGACTTAGCACTGTCATATGTAGGAGGTTCTCCGGGCCTCAACCTTTTATAAATTTCAATTAATGCCTCTTCCGAGTTGGTAGTGTTGTCCTTTTCCAAGGTTTTCAAAAGCTGCTCAGTTTCTCCCAGCATATCAATAAGCTCAGCATTGGAGGAAACATCCATGGCTCTCACAAGCACTGTTATAGGCAGCTTCCTTGTCCTGTCAATTCTTACATAGACCACATCGTTGGAGTCGGTTTCAAATTCCAGCCAGGCTCCCCTGTTGGGAATAACAGTTGCATCGTATAATTCCTTGCCGACCTTATCCCTTGTCATGTTGTAATAAACGCCGGGTGACCGAACTAACTGGCTGACAACAACACGTTCCGCCCCGTTTATTATGAATGTGCCCTTTTCCGTCATGAGAGGGAATTCACCCATAAAAGCTTCTTGCTCCTTAATTTCACCCGTCTCTTTGTTTATCAATCTCACTTTAAGTTTTAGAGGTACCGAATATGTTGCATCTCTTTCTTTACACTCAATCTGGCTGAACTTGGGCTCACTGTCTAAAGAATGATCAACAAATTCCAGAATTAAATTGCCGGTATAATCCTCTATCGGAGAAATGTCGTCAAAAACCTCTTTCAGTCCTTCATTTAAGAACCACTCGTAAGATTTTTTCTGAACCTCGATTAAGTCCGGCAATTCTAAAACTTCATTAATTTTAGAGTAAGACATTCTTACCCTATTACCTATTTTCACAGGATGCGGCATCTTTTCACCCCTTAGTAATAATTTTGACTTACAAATTCTATGCCAACATTACACAATCATGGCAATATATAATACTATCACCAATAAAATTTTCTGTCAATATATTTTTTAATTATCAACTGGTATTTTTTGACACTTTTCTGCTAATTATAATGATTTTTCTTGATACATCAATTTTTTGCATCAACAAAATAATTATTTGCAAAATATGGAAAAATATACATATAAAAAAGGACATGTCTCCTTTTGACAGTCCTTTTTTTATAGTTATACTATTTTATTTCTACTGTAGCGCCTTCAGCTTCCAAAGCTTCCTTAGCTTTTTCAGCTTCTTCCTTAGATACGCCTGTCTTTATTGTAGTAGGAGCTCCGTCAACAGCATCCTTTGCTTCCTTCAAGCCAAGGCCGGTTAACTCTCTAACTACCTTTATAACTTTGATTTTTCCAGCGCCTGCTGATGCAAGAACAACATCAAATTCAGTCTTTTCTTCCTCTGCCGGAGCTGCTGCAGCCGCAGCACCGCCGCCGGCTACCGCTACCGGAGCAGCTGCCGATACGCCGAATTCTTCTTCGATTGCTTTTACTAATTCATTTAATTCCAATACTGATAACTTCTTTATTTCTTCAACAAAGTTTGTGATTTTTTCACTTGCCATTTTTATTTCCTCCTATTTATTTGTAGATTAATATTTTATTTTAATTTTTATTATGTCATCCTGAGCGTAAGCGAAGGATCTCATGAGATTCCCCGAGCTGAAGCCCCCGGAATGACAGGCTGAAGAGCTTTATGCTACTTCGCCTTCTCCTTTTTTGCTTATCTGGTCCAGCATGTAAGCAAGATTTCTGATGTTTCCAAGCAATACGCCTGCCAGCTGTCCAAGAAGAACTTCTCTTGGCGGCACGTTTGCCAATGCTTTAACTTCATCAGCATTCATAACCTTGCCTTCAGCTATTCCGGCCTTTAATACTATTGTATCATTGCTGTCTTTAGCAAAGCTATTGGTCACTCTTGCAGCCGAAACTTCATCATCATATGAAAAAGCAATGGCATTAGGTCCTTCCAAGTTAACCGTCATATCCTTGTAGCCTAACTCTTCAAAAGCAAAACGCATTAAAGTATTCTTATAAACTTTATATTCAACTCCGGCTTCCCTGCATTTGTTTCTCAATTCAGTAGCTTTTTCAACTGTTAAGCCCTTGTACTCAACCAATACAACCGATTTGGCATTTCTTAATTTCTCGGTAATTTCACTAACTACTTGTTTTTTCTGTTCTAAGACTGATTGATTCAATTGTTGCACCTCCTTTAAACAAAAAATCTCTCCGCAGACGAAGAGAAAGTATCTATAATCTCACCTCGGCCGGGTATTTAAACCTTTTATGGTACCGGCTGTCTGCGGTATTATATTCAATTTTGCCGTCAAACTCCTTGATGCAGCTTAATCAGTTAACTTGGTAGTGTTCAGCTTGATTCCGGGGCCCATTGTGCTTGCAATGGTTACGCTTCTCAGGTATTTTCCCTTGGCAGCTGCCGGTTTAGCCTTAATAACTGCTTCAATTATAACCTTTAAGTTATCGATTAATTTTTCTGCACCAAATGATACCTTTCCTACAGGTACGTGAATAATGTTTGTTTTATCAAGCCTGTATTCAACCTTACCTGCTTTTATTTCCTGGATAGCCTTGCCTACATCAAAGGTAACCGTTCCTGATTTCGGGTTTGGCATCAAGCCCTTAGGTCCTAAAATCCTACCTAATTTTCCAACCACACCCATCATATCCGGTGTTGCAATAACAACGTCGTAATCAAACCAGTTTTCCTTTTGAATCTTATCGGCTAATTCAGCTTCGCC
The DNA here is from genome assembly GCA_012520455.1 of Tissierellia bacterium. Classification (GTDB taxonomy): domain Bacteria; phylum Bacillota; class Clostridia; order Tissierellales; family Sedimentibacteraceae; genus Sedimentibacter. Next base: position 2,256 of record JAAYOE010000043.1, on the reverse strand, counting down.
TACAAAATCTGCTCCGGCTTCCTGAGCTTCCTTAGCCTTGTCACCTTTGGCGAAAACCAAAACACGTACTGTTTTTCCGGTTCCGTGAGGCAATACTACGGCACCTCTTACCTGTTGGTCCGCATGTCTTGAATCTACTCCTAATCTCATATGAACTTCAACAGTTTCATCGAAATTAGCTTTTGCTGTTGAAAGCAATACTTCCACAGCTTCCTGCATGTCGTATAATTTCAGTTTGTCATATGATTTTATACTGTCTTGATACTTCTTTCCTCTTTTTGGCATATTATTATCCCTCCTTGTGGTCAAGCAGCCTTCTATCGGCCTCCCACCTGCCATGTTACTATTTTTCTACTGTTACTCCCATGCTTCTGGCAGTACCTGCTACTAAGCTCATAGCTGCCTCGATGGTATTTGCATTTAGATCAGGCATTTTTAATCTGGCGATTTCTTCGCATTTTGCCTTTGATAATGTAGCAACTTTCTTCTTGTTTGGTTCCGGTGAACCGCTTTCAATACCAACTGCTTTTTTTATAAGAACTGCAACCGGTGGAGTTTTTGTGATGAATGTAAATGATCTATCCTGATATACGGTCAACACAACCGGTATTATCATACCTGCCTGGTCGGCTGTCTTTGCATTAAATTCTTTACAAAATCCCATAATGTTCACACCATGGGGTCCTAATGCAGTACCAACCGGTGGAGCCGGAGTAGCTTTTCCTGCCGGAATTTGCAGTTTTACTACAGCTGTTACCTTTTTTGCCATATTTGCACCTCCTTCATCGTATTACGATGTTATATTGAAAAGTAATTATACTTTTTCAATCTGGTCATAATCAAGCTCGATAAGAGTTTCTCTTCCGAACATTGATACAAAAGCTTTGACTTTTCTTTTTTCCTGGATGACACTTTCCACAGTGCCGATGAAATCTTCAAAGGGACCTTCCTTAACCTTGATTGTATCCCCTGCTTCAAGCTCTATGGCCGGAAGTCTCTCGACTACACCCAAGGCCTTCACTTCTTCTTCAGTCAGCGGAACAGGTTTTGAGCCGGGCCCTACAAAGCCGGTTACTCCCCTTGTGTTTCTTACAAGATACCAAGATTCATCGGTCATTATCATCTTAACGATAACATAACTCGGGAACATCTTTCTTTCTTTAACCTTTTTCTTGCCGTTTTTTACTTCCGTTACTTCCTCTACCGGCACCCTGACTTCAAATATCGTATCCTGCATCTCCCTGCTTTCAACAAGCTTTTCGATATTTGCCTTCACCTTGTTTTCATGTCCCGAATATGTATGAACCACATACCATCTTGGTCCTTGTGACTCTTGCTTCATACCTTACTCCTTTTATACAATAACTGTAAGCAAACCTTTAAATATAAAATCCAATCCCCAAATTATAACTGTCAGTGCCAATGTTGTAGTCAAAACAACAATTGTATAATTAGTTAATTCTTTTCTGCTGGGCCAGTTTACTTTCTTTAACTCGGACCTTACACCTTTAATGTAATTTTTTACCCTGTCCGTGTATTTTGGTTTTTCATTATCTCTACTTGACATTTCCCCACCTCGTTATTTTGTTTCCTTGTGAAGAGTGTGTTTCTTACAGAACTTGCAATACTTGTTCAATTCAATTCTTTCAGGATTTTCCTTCTTGTTTTTTTCTGTATCGTAATTTCTTTGTTTGCATTCGCTACAAGCCAACTTTACTGCTACTCTCATTCTTTACACCTCCAAGAATCTTATACGCATAAGAACCCATTATCTTACTCAAGATAACACAAATCAAATCAGCTGTCAATAATTTTTATCATTGAAACAGCCGGGTTTATTTGTTGAGTTTTCACTAAAAAAAGCCTCTGCAAAAGCAAAAGCTTTTCTAATACAGCAATTAATTTTACAACACTAATTTTTATTTGTCAATATCTTTTTTTGGGGACGGTTCTTTTCGTTCTCAATAAGAAGCAAATAAAGGTTCTAATATAATAAAACTTGTATTATTTTTATAAAATTTCAATAGAATAATATTGTTCGTATTTTTTATTTTTTTGGGACGGTTCTTTTGGTTCTCAGCAAAAGACAAATTAGGTTCTTAATAATAGAACTGGTATGATCCCAGAAAAAAATCCAATAACACATATCGTTTGAGAACGAAAAGAACCGTCCCTGAAATGTTTGAGAACGAAAAGAACCGTCCCTGAAAAAGTCCCTAAAAAATAAAGTTCAGTACATGGTACTGAACTTATTGT
>JAAYOE010000042.1 GCA_012520455.1 Tissierellia bacterium | reverse complement strand
CTCAGGATGACAACTCGAAGAGATCCTTCGAATGTTCTAAGGATGACAATTCAAAGAATTCATTGAGAACCTTCTATTGTTCTTAGGATGACATTATTAAAATTTCATTGAAATAGGAAAAAAAGTATTGTAAAATTAAAACAATTGATTTTAGTGAGGTTAACATTGAATGAACTACGAAGAAGCGTTGCAATTTATCCATTCTACATATAGATTCGGCTCAAAATTAGGGCTTGAAAGAATTAAAAGGCTTATGTATTTGCTTGGAAACCCCCAGAATACTTACAAAATAATCCATGTGGCAGGAACAAACGGCAAGGGGTCAACCTGCAGCCTGATTCACGATGTCCTTATGGAAGCCGGTTATAAAACAGGCTTGTTCATAAGCCCTTACTTGGAAGAATTCACGGAAAGAATTCAAATAAACAAGCACCATATCAATAAGGATTCTTTGGCAAGGATTACTGCATTAGTAAATGACAAAGTCAGCCTCATGCTTTCCGAAGGGTATGACCATCCCACCGAGTTTGAGATTGTAACAGCAATTGGCTTTAAATACTTTCAGGAGGAGAACATAGATTTTTTGGTCCTTGAAGTGGGATTGGGAGGCAGGTTTGATGCAACCAATGTAGTGGAGGAGCCCTTGGTCAGTGTCATTACTTCCATAAGCTACGACCATATGGAACAGCTTGGAGACTCCTTGGAGAAAATAGCCTATGAGAAAGCAGGCATAATAAAGGCAGGAAGGCCGGCAGTAATCTACCCCCAAGCCGATAATATAAAAAAGGTTATAAGGGATGTAGCAAGATCAAAAAATTCACCTGTATATGAAGCCGACAAAGGCAATATTGAAAAAACAAGGTCCGATATTAGGGGGCAATGGTTTAAATATTTGAAGAGGGATGTTTTTGACCTGCCGGAAATTAAGATAAACTTATTGGGAGACCACCAGCTTCTAAACGGCCTTACCGCACTTTTAACTTTAGAAATAATAAAAAAGAAAGGTTATGGCATAAGCCCGGAAAGCATCATAAAGGGTTTTTCAAATTGTAGATTTCCCGGAAGATTTGAAATTGTAAACACATCTCCCCTTATTATTCTTGACGGCGGCCACAATATTGACGGCATAAGCAGTTTTACAAAAACATTAAAAGACCGCTTCAAGGGCAAAATAACCTTTTTCTTTGGTATTCTAAAAGACAAATCTCCTGAAGAAGCTTTGGAATTATTATTGCCTTTGGCAAAAGAAATTTACACCTTGACTCCCTTGAGCCCAAGGGCATTGAAGGCTGACGAATTAGCCGCATTAATAAAAAAGCATACAAATATAAAAGTTATCCCTTTGGATAACTTTGAGGATATACTGCCTGTGATTAAAAATGCGGACAAAAATGAAATAATAGCCTTTTCAGGCTCCTTGTACATGATTGGCAGCGTCAGGACACTGCTTAGAAATAATGATATGGCTAATAATCTGTAAAGATATGGGATTCTTTTCCTTGTCATCAAAAATCTATCAGCCCTAAGCTGATTTTCAAACAATCATCCACCTCTCCCATGAGGTTTTTATCAAAATGTCCTATTTTTTCTTTAAGCCTCTTTTTATCTATCGTCCGTATTTGTTCAAGCAAGACAACAGAGTCCTTTGGAAGGCTGAAATCCTCAGAACTAATTTCAATATGGGTAGGCAGCTTCGCCTTGTTTATCTGAGACGTGATTGCGGATACAATCACAGTAGGACTATATCTATTCCCAATATCGTTCTGTATAATTAAAACCGGTCTTACCCCTCCTTGTTCCGAACCGATTACGGGACTAAGATCGGCATAATATACATCTCCCCTTTTAACAATCAAACTATTCACTTCCTAATAATTTGGTTTCATAGCTTAAAAAGTCTTCATAGTCCCCTTCTGAGTATTCTTCAGTAATGCTCTTGTTGATTTTACTCATTTCCAAATAACCGGCCTTCATCTTGTTTCTGATTTCCAGCTTCCTTTTTTCAATTAAATAAAACCTGATGGATTTTCTGATAAAGTCACTTCTGTTTGTTCCTTCTTCTTTTACCGCATTATCCAATTCCCTCAATAAGTTTTCAGGGATTGAAATCAGTACTTTCTTATTCTCCGCCAAGATACACACCTCACAATTGCACAGTTATAATATATTTTATCACAAGGGCCAAATAAGTTGTATGGTAACATTTGTATTATCCGCTAATTATTAATAGTATTATTCCTCAATTCTTATTGTTTCATACTGTATAGCCTTTACCAATTTATCTTTGTCGTAAATATGAATTGTCTTTGGAAGGAAGGTTTCTTTGCTGAAATTTAAAACATGCTTGTATTCTCCGTCCCAGTATATCAATTCTTCCGGAATTTCCTCCAAAACATCGAATTTTCCGAAATCAAAATCATATATGAGGCTATCCTTTATTTTAAAGTTTTCGATTGTCACGCTGCTTTCGGGAAATTTGTCATTATTTAATATACACCTGTTGCCGGAAACAAAGGCATAATTCCATGCTTCGTTTTCCGATTCCGTTCTGATGCTGTAATTCCCGTCCCTGCAAATAATATTTACCTTATAATCATTTTCCGTTTTATCCGTATACACCTTCATCAATGCCTCCCCCGAATAATTAAGGGGCAGGATGAAAGGTTTGTCGCCAGAGGCACAAGCACTTAAAAGAACCATCAAAACTATAAGCAAGGCAGTTAATCTCATATCATACCAACTTTCATGGACATCCTTCTTGCCCGCAGAAACTTCCACTTTGTCCCTCAGCACAGGGACATTCTATACTTCATTTTATGATTAAATTTATAAATATATGCATAAATCTCATTCGGCTATGCACTGGGCAAGAGCGTACTCTTTAGTATGAGAAATGGTAATGTGAATTCTTTCTATATTAAGATCTTCTGCCCTCCTTAAAGCCTTGCCTGACAAGAAGACACAGGGTTTTCCCATATCGTCCTTCAATATTTCAATCTGTCGGGGTCCGAAACTGAAAAAACCCGTACCCAGGCATTTCGCAACCGCTTCTTTTGCCGCAAACATTCCTGCAGCAGTCTGGGGATTGAATTTCCTTGACTTTAAATATTCCAATTCCCTGTCGGAATAGATTCTTTCAAGGAATCCTTCACATTCCAAGTTCATCTTTATTCTTTCTATTTCCGTAATATCTATTCCCGTACCTTTAATCATGGCCCTCCTCCTTATAAAAAATTAATTGACAAAGAGCTTTTTGTATATAATAATTATAATAAATGTTTACCTATATTACAATTCCAATTAATTAACCTATATGACAAAGGAGTACATTATGAACAATGTTACTGTAGTATCTCATCCCTTGATCCAGCACAAGCTTACAATGCTGAGAGATAAAAATACACCCCCCAAGGATTTCAGAGAATTGGTAAGAGAAATTTCAATGCTCATGGCATACGAGGTAACAAGGAGCCTTCCTCTGAAAGATATCGATATTGAAACACCCATGGCCAAGACAAGAGGCAAAGTATTATCCGGACAAGACATAGCAATTGTCCCGGTTTTGAGGGCAGGCCTGGGTATGGTTGATGGAATGCTTGATTTAATCCCAAATGCCAAGATAGGCCACATCGGTTTGTACCGGAATGAAGAAACCCTTCAGCCTGTTGAATACTACTGCAAACTTCCTGCAGATATAGAGCACAGAATAGTAATCATAACCGAGCCCATGCTGTCAACCGGAGGCTCTATGATTGGGGCCTTATCAATGCTGAAGAAGAGAGGGGCCAAAAAAATAAAATCAATCCATTTGGTATGTGCACCGGAAGGACTGAAAAGAGTTATGGAAGCCCATCCTGATGTTGAGATATACACAGCTGCCATAGATGAAAGATACGATGAAACAGGCTATATAATACCGGGCTTGGGAGATGCCGGAGACAGACTTTTCGGCACAAAGTGAGCAGACAACCCAAATCTATGATTTGGTGTTGGTCGCTCATCCTGAGCAAAGCGAAGGATCTGCAGACAAGCCAATGACATGCAGACACGGAGGAGCAATGAGACATATTTTTATTATAAATCCCATTGCAGGCAATGGAAAATTACAGGAAAAGCTTATAAAAACAATAGACCTTGAATTAGAGGGCAAAGAAATAGATTACGAGGTGTATGTCACTAAATCTAAAGAGGATACAAGAAGCTTTGCCCGGCGTAAATGTCAAGAAGAAAAATCAGCCGTATTGTATTCATGCGGCGGAGACGGAACCCTCCACGAAATAATAAACGGGGCATTCGGATATAAAAATGTGAGTGTCGGTGTTATACCGGTAGGTTCCGGCAATGATTTTATTAAGAATTTTACAAATCCGGCATATTTCAGCGATATAAACCTGCAGACCGAAGGCAAAAGCTTAGAATTGGATTTATTAAAAGCAAACGATGAGTATGTAGCCTCGGTATTGAATATCGGCCTTGATGCCGATGTTGCCTTTAACATGAATAAATTCAAAAAAATTCCCTTTATTAACGGACCCACCAGATACTACCTGTCAATATTTTATTCTTTGGCCGGCAAATTGGGAAAACAAATTGAAGTTACCACAGACAAGGATGTTATAAAAGGTACTTTTTTGATAGGGGTTGTGGCAAACGGCCAGTATTACGGCGGAGGATACAAGTGTG
>JAAYOE010000041.1 GCA_012520455.1 Tissierellia bacterium | reverse complement strand
AGGGGGAAAAAGTATGAAAGAAGGGACGGGATTTTTTCACAGAAGCATTTCACTGATAGTTTTGTTTGGGGTACTTATATGCTTACCTGCTTCTGCCTTAACCTTTATACCAAAGTTAGAAACCGAGACCATCAATTTTGATGGCACTCAGAGTTCCTGGGCAGAGGCAGAGCTTAAAGAAGCATATGAAAAGGGTCTTACTTACGGTCAAATAGAAAATAATTATCAAAAACCTATCACCCGTGAGGAATTTTGTGTAATTGTTGTGAAGCTTTATGAAAAGTTAGGGGGGAAAGCCCCCGTATTGGGAACCAACCCTTTTACGGACACCGATAATGCGGAAATCTTAAAAGCCTATGCCTTAGGTATTGTAAAAGGAACATCTGATACTACTTTTACACCTGCAAACAATATTACCAGGCAGGAAATTTGTGTAATGATATTAAGGGCATTAAAAGCTGCCAAACCGGGTATCGACACAAGTCTTGGCAGCGATTTTCCATTCCAGGATTCGTCAAGCATAGCTTCCTGGGCCCTTGATGCAATGAAATTTGCCTACAAGAATGATATTATGAAGGGAACCAGCACAACTACCATATCACCTCTGAATAATACCAACCGAGAGCAGGCTATTGTTTTGTTGAAACGTACCTTTACCAAGTATTCGGAAGCACCTGAAGCCCAAGGCCAAGCAGATCCAAATGAATATTATGCAAGTTTATTAAAAGGCAGAGCTCCATCATTGAATAAGAATGTATTCAAACCTTTTGTTCCGGCCAATGACTCAGGTTCCTCATCCTATTCCCAGTTCACCGCAGGTACTGCCTTGTCCGGCGGTATTGTTATCAGTCCTACAGGACCGGGTTTGGATATTATTGACTCACTAAAAGAAAAACCGGGTTCAGATCTGCGACTCTTAACACCGGAAGAAATTGAGAAATACTGGGATGAATACTATGGCTTTCCCGACGAAAGTGATTATGAACCATCAGTTGGTTGGGTTAAAGCAAGTGACAATGTATTGGGAGTAGACTATTTAGGCAAGGGATATGATGTAATAAAGGGAAAATTCGCTGACCCATACAGTTTAAAAGACTCTGTACTCAGTACTAATAAGCTTTTAGAAGCTAAGAGAGTGTTTAAAACTGACGGAAGACGGAGTGACAGCCGCTTTACCGAAGGTAAAAGTTTATATTCATATTCTGAGGAAATGGCCAGAAAAATAGGCGTAAGCGGAGGTTATCTGTATTTCAGCGGAAGTATCAATGCTAGTTTCGGCTCTCAGACTTACACGGAAACTAACAGCAGATATGCAACCTTAATCAGTGATTTATCTCAGTATCTGATTGAATTTGATGACAACTATTTGGACTACTCTAAATACTATGACTCTTCATTCAAAAAGGATATAGAAGATGATAGTGTTACGCCGGAAGAAATCTTTAATAGATATGGCACCCATGTGATAAGGGCTGTTAAAATGGGAGGTCGTTTAGACTATAATGTTCAAGCCAACAGTTCCTATCACAGCGGGAGTCATACATTTGAATCAGAAGTAAAAGCTTCTTTCAATATGGCCTTTGCTTCAGCCGGAGCCAGTCATGAAACAAGCCAGAAAGAAACCACCACTTCTTTTAACGAGAATTGTGAGATAAATATAAAAGCTTATCCTGATTACCTGGGCTCAAATACTATTACTCCTTCACAATATACGGCATGGGGAGAATATGTGCGAAAATACCCGGCAATGTGTGATTTTGGAGAAGACACACCCTTAATACCAATTTATAATTTGGCTAGGAATCCTTTTAGAAGGAATGAACTTAAGAAGGCTTATGAAAAATATGCAGAAGAAAATCAATATCTTCCCACGGCCGCTATAACCTGTATAAATGGTATTCGCCTCAATCCCCAGCCTGTCGGCAGAACTTTAGACGGTTTGGACGAACAAGTTATTATTGACCCCATAACAAATGATACATGGTATTTAGTAGCTAATATCACCGCTCACAATTTTTATCGTGATGAAATACAACAACAAATATACATTAGAACAGGTTTCAGCGATTTGGCTTCAAGGCCGCCTGTTGTTGCAGTATTCTTGGTAAATGAAAGCCAGGGTGAAAATGCCAAGGAAATATTTAAAAAATACTGGGGCAATGACCCAACAGCCAAGCTTTGGGGTGACGGGGGAGAAGCAAAATCCGACCCCAGTCTGAAGAATGAAATCAGTTCCTACGCAGACAGATTAAAACTATATTATGTAACAAGCACCAAGGGAAGACCTCTTACGGCACTTAGGGTAAAACACTTGGGATATGACAATCTCATACGCTATTATCCTCCAAAGGATGCTCACAGTCCCCACGACGACTATGGTAAGTTCTTCACTGTAATAGATTATGGGACCCATATGAAACAAGGTATAAACGAGAATCAGAATTGTGCGGAGGGAGCAGATCCCCTACCCTTTGGTCCTTTACACCAGAATATTTATCTCCAGTATTCCTACGACTACTCAATCAGTTATTAATTGCATAGACATAAGCTTATTAAGACGCCTTCTTTGTATAAGAAGGCGTCAAGTTTATAAATAAGTATAGGACACATTTTCTTATCATTTTACTGTTCCATATGGCCAGGAATTTATTCCGCCAAAATCATAGACATTTGTATATCCCATTTTTATTAATTGTTTGGCTGCTTTGGCACTCCTGTTTCCGCTCCTGCAATATACAAGTATTTTTGCATCCTTGTCCGGCAGTTTTTCTTCTGCTTTGCTTGCTATTTCATTTACCGGCAGCAAGACAGAATTCTCTATGTGGCCTTCATTGTATTCTTCCCGGGTTCGAACATCCAAAATAATAACATCTTCACTTTCGATTATTGATTTTGCTTCTTGGGCTGATATTTTATTATAAGCGGTTTCATTGCCCGATTGATTTTTATTCATTGTTCTACATCCCGTAAATAATATAGTTATTGCAGTTGCTAGTAATAGTATGAACAAAAGCCTTTTCATAATGCATCTCCAAAAATTAATGGTATAAAAATGTTACCCTCTAAAAGTAATTTTAAACAAGGGATAAAATCTGCAGCTTAATTTTGTATTTATTGACATATTACATAAATCAGATATAATAAATACATAAATAATGTAAAGTCATGGGTGTGAAGCAAGCAGGTTATTAAGCTGACACCGGTGATAAGTTCGCCTATTAATTGAAATGGGGTGTTTTATATGCCAAGGCCGAAAAAATGGAGAAGGGTTTGCAGCCTGCCTGATGTAGACCGCTTTGGTCCTTTGGGTCTTCCGCAAAAGAAGGCAGATGTTGTAATCATGTCCGTTGATGAATATGAAACTATCAGGCTCATTGATTTAGAGGGTCTTTCCCAAGAGGAATGTGCAAGGATAATGAATGTGGCAAGAACAACCGTTCAGGGCATTTACCAGGAAGCCAGAAAGAAAATTGCAGAATCCTTGGTAAACGGGAAAGTTTTGAGGATAGAAGGCGGAGAATACAGACTTTGCGGCGGGGAAGGAGATTTTCACAGCAGAAGATGCTGTCATAGAAACAGGTGCGGCAAGGATGAATTTAATGAACTATAGCGGAAATTTTGTAAAGATTTACAATTTTGATGTTGCAATAGGTTTTTTGTTTTGGTATAATCGAATGAAAAGTTAATAAAATACCATGAACGGAAGCAGTAAGCCGTAAACAATCAAAGAGAGCCGTCGGGCGGTGGGAGACGGTATTGCCAAGGCTGAACTCGTCCGGGAGTATTTGAAGCGAAATTAAGTAGTTTCAAACGGTGATACCGTTATAAAATTGAGTGAGGCTTATGCCTAATTTGGGTGGTACCGCGGAATCTTCGTCCCAATGGGGAGGAAGATTTTTATTTGCCCAAGCTTGATACAATATAATATGGAGGCGAAATATGAAATCATATAATCCACAGGCTATTGAAAAAAAATGGCAGGAAATATGGAGAAAGAATGAAACGTTTAAAGCAAAAGACAATACGGACCAAAAAAAGTTTTACGGTCTTGTGGAATTCCCATATCCATCAGGGGTAGGACTGCACGTGGGACACATTCGTGCCTATACTTCCCTTGAAGTAATATCAAGAAAAAGAAGATTAGAAGGATACAATGTACTGTTTCCCATAGGCTGGGATGCCTTTGGCCTTCCTACGGAAAACTATGCCATGCAGACAGGCAAACATCCGAGAAAGGTTACTGATGATAATATCAAGATATTTACCGAACAGCTTAATGCTGCAGGATATTCCTTTGACTGGTCGAGGAGCGTTGATACGACTGACCCCGAGTATTATAAGTGGACACAATGGATTTTTGTGCAACTGTTCAAACACGGGCTGGCATACAAGGATAAGACATACGTAAACTTCTGCAACAGCTGCAAGGTTGTACTGGCAAACGAGGATTCTCAAAACGGCATATGTGACCGGTGCGGCAGCCAAGTAGTCCAGATGGAAAAAGATGTATGGTTCTTGAAAATAAGGGCCTATGCGGATAAGCTCTTGGAAGGCCTGGATGAAGTTGATTATTTACCCCGAATTAGGATTGAGCAGGAAAACTGGATTGGCCGTTCTTATGGTGCCGAAGTTGATTTTAAATTAAAGGATACGGAGGATAATTTAAGAGTATTTACCACAAGGCCGGATACCCTTTACGGGGTTACCTTTATGGTTATGGCTCCTGAGCATCCCCTGATTAAGAAATATGAAAAAAGAATCCGTAACATGGATGAAATAAGAGCTTACCAGGAAGAGACCAAAAAGAAAACCGAGTTTGAAAGGGTCCAGCTGGCAAAAGGAAAGACGGGAGTAGAAATAAAAGGATTGACTGCTCTCAATCCCGTTAACGGAAAAGAAGTGCCTGTTTGGGTTGCCGACTATGTCATGATGGGATATGGAACAGGTGCCATCATGGGTGTTCCCGGCCACGACCAAAGGGACTGGGAGTTTGCAAAGAAATACAATATTCCCATCATTGAAGTAATAGCCGGAGGTAATATCGAAGAGGAAGCATTCACGGACGTGGAAGACGGAATATTGATAAATTCCGGCATGATTAACGGTTTGAGAGTTAAGGATGCCATTGAAAAGATAACCGATTATTTGATAGAAAACAATTTAGGGGAAAGAAAAGTAAATTACAAGATGAAGGATTGGGCCTTCAACAGGCAGAGATACTGGGGAGAGCCGATTCCAATCATTTATTGTGATAGGTGCGGCATGGTTCCCGTGCCGGAAGATGAGCTACCCTTATTATTGCCTGAAGTTGAAGACTATCATCCTTCCGAATCGGGAGAATCACCCTTGGCCAACATACCTGAATGGGTGAATGTAAAGTGTCCCATATGCGGTGAAGATGCAAAGAGGGAAACTGACACCATGCCCCAATGGGCCGGGTCCTCATGGTATTTTTTAAGATACATCGATCCTCGTAACAAGGAAGAATTAGCATCAAAGGAAAAGCTAAAATACTGGGGTCCCGTCGACTGGTACAACGGCGGTATGGAGCACGTTACAAGACATATGATTTATTCAAGGTTCTGGCACAGGTTCCTGTATGACATAGGAGTCGTACCCTTTAAGGAGCCATATGCCAAGCGTACGGCTCAAGGCTTGATACTTGGTGCAGACGGAGAAAAGATGTCCAAATCGAGGGGCAACGTTGTAAATCCTAATGAAATAATAGATGAGTACGGAGCAGACACCTTAAGAACCTATATCATGTTCATCGGAGATTATGAAAAGTACGCCATTTGGAATGATGCGAGCGTAAAGGGATGCAGAAGATTCTTAGATAGGGTTTGGAAGCTGCAGGAGATGGCAAGTGATGAAAAAGGGTATTCCGGGAAGCATTTAACCCTTATGCACAAAACTATCAAAAAGGTCAGCGAAGATTACGAAGCTATGAAATTTAACACCGCTATAGCTGCCATGATGAGCTTCGTAAATGAAATTTTTAATGATGGAAGCATTACAAGAGATGAATTAAAGGCATTCATTACCCTCCTTTATCCCGTAGCACCTCATATAAGTGAGGAAATATGGCAGGAACAAGGTTTTGAGGGCATGTTGAACATGACGGAATGGCCTTCCTGGGATGAAGAAAAAACGGTTGAAGATGTTATTGAGCTTCCTGTCCAGATAAGCGGCAAGGTTAGAGGAAAAATATTATTGCCTAAGGATGCGGATTTAGATACAGCGAGAGAATTGGCGGAAGCCGATGATAACATAGCAAAGTATCTGGAAGGGAAAAACAGGGTTAAAGAAATATATATACCCGGCAAAATATTTAATATAGTGGTTAAGTAAGTATCAGCCAATCTCCCGACATGGTCGGGAGATTTTTTATTCTGTTTAAATGATGAAATTGGTTTACATAAATATATTTATGTAAACCAATGTGAGAAAATGAACAATATCTTGCCATATTAATGGTTTACATAAATAAATTATGTAAACCATATCAATTGTCAATATTTGTCAAACGACTACGGTTAACTATAAAAGGGGTAATTTCATATTATGCAGAGGAGGGGTGAATTTATGTTTGATATAAGAGGGTATTACAATACATATCCCTACAGTGGATTTAAGGGATACAAGCCAATGATGACGAGCTGCTTCTGCAGAAAATCATATCTCAGGGTCTTGAATGCTCATAATTTACCTTTGAATGTTCAAGTCAACGACATACTTATGGCCGAAAAATTAAAAATGGGGCAATTTACTAAATATGTGAAGCTTCCTCCGGCTTCCTACCATGTTATGATTCATTCGGAGAATGATGACTTGCTGTTTGAATCGGACCTGGATATAGATAATAACTTGGTTTATACCGGGGTAATTTCGGCCGACCTTGAAGATAGCAAGGATATATGCATATTAATGGTGCCTGAGCAAAAAATACACTACATGGGTCCTAATATATCGGCATTAAGGTTAGCTAATTTATGTGAAGATGAAGACGAAGTTATTTTATCGGCATCAGACGGAACTCTGTTGTTTTCCGGTATAAAGTACGGGAAAGTATCATGCAATGTGGCTGTTCCGTCGGGAAGGTACACCCTGCATTTAAAAAGGCCGGATGGAACAAAAATTCTGGACCATAATCTTGATGCTGCCCCCTACATGCATTACACCTTGTTTATAGTTGGGAAAGGAAAGGATGGAAGTGTAAGAATTATTGTACCTGAAGACGGAGTAAATTACTTAGACCTGTGTTAGATGACACTACCCCCGTCCCCTTGTCATCACTTGTAAAGAGAGAAAGGATATGTTATAATTCATCAAAAAAAATACTGAGGTAGGTTATGAAAACAATAGGGATGATCGGGGGAATGGGACCCCTTGCAACGGTTCACTTATTTGAAAGAATAGTCTTAAGGACAAAGGCGGAAAAGGACCAGGACCACATTAGGATTATTATCGACAACAATACCAATATTCAGGACAGGACAAAAGCCATATTGGGATATGGGGAAAGTCCTGTAAAAGAATTGGTTGGTTCAGCCAAGATGCTTGAAAAGTCAGGTGCTGACTTTTTAATAATGCCCTGCAACACCGCCCACTACTTTATAGACCACATAAAGAAGAATATCAAGATTCCATTTATCAATATGCCGGAAGAGGCAGCCAAGTATACCTATGACAAGTATGGAGGGGATGCGGTTGTGGGGATAATGGCTACCGACGGAACAATTAAAACTAAGATTTACGAAAACTATTACGATGAATTAGGTATTAAAACAGTCATCCCCGTAAAAACCCAGGCTCTGATTATGGAATTCATTTATGATGTGATAAAAAGAGGCAAGTATAGCTTAGGGACAGACCTTTTTTTCAAATGCCGGGATGAGTTGAAGGAATTGGGAGCCACCGTATTTTTATTAGGCTGTACCGAACTTTCAGCGGCTCAGTACTTGTATAAACTTGAAGGGAACTACATAAATCCCATGGAAGTATTGGCTGAAAAGGCCATAGTATTTGCGGGAGGAGAGCTGAACTGACGGTAAGCTTGACTGAGAGGGATAATAATAATTATTGAATTAAATTTTAAAAACAAAAAAATCAACTTGAATATTACGAACGTTTATTATATAATCATAAGAAAACATTCGTCGGAGATAATATGAAAAAATATAAGAGAAACCAAAGAATCGGCGCACTGATGAAAATCTTTGCTGAAAAACCCAATTATCTTTTCTCATATAACTATTTTTGTGAAATTTTCAATGCTTCAAAATCGACCATAAGTGAAGACGTGGCAATCGTCAAGGATTTGGTGGCGGAGATGAACTTCGGCAGAATCGATACCATTTCCGGTGCTACTGGGGGTGTTGTATTCATACCAATATTAGGAAGTAAAGAGCGTAATGAGATACTTGATCACTTATGCTCATTATTTTCGCAAAAAAACCGTATATTAGCCGGGGGCTTTATATATATGACGGATATTTTCAATAACCCAAGAATTGTGTCGAATATTGCAAGTGTAATTTCATCTGAATTCACCTGTAAGCATATTGATTATATTGTCACTGTAGAAACTAAAGGTATCCCCGTAGCCATACTGACGGGTCAAAAGTTAAATGTTCCCGTGGCTGTTATAAGGAGAAACAACAAAATTACCGAGGGGGCAACAGTGAGCATAAATTATGTTTCAGGTTCATCAAACACTATTCAAACCATGTCCTTATCAAAGAGGTCTTTAAAGGAAAATGCCGAAGTCCTGATAATTGATGACTTTATGAAAGGGGGCGGCACCTGCAAGGGCATGGAGGATATGATGAGAGAGTTTAATGCAAATGTTGTAGGTACTGCGGTTGTTATAGAAACCAAGGAGCCTGAAAAGAAATTAGTAGATAACTATACTTCCTTGTTGGTCCTCAATAACGCAGGTTTAAAAGAAGGGAAAATTGAAATTTTCCCTAATCCTAAATTGTTAAAATAAATTCATATTTTTAATAACAAAATTATGAAAATGTTTTTTTGCTATTTTTGAGGATATATAGTATAATGGTCAAAAAGGACGTAATTTTGGGGGGAAGGTGGTGACAACATGAAAATATCAGATGTAAGAGTAAGAAAAATCAATTCCGAGGGTAAGATGAAGGCAATCGTTTCCGTAACCTTTGATGATTGTTTTGTAGTACATGATATTAAGATAATTGAAGGTCAAGAAGGGTTGTTTATAGCTATGCCCAGCAGGAAGATGCCCGATGGAGAGTTTAAAGACATAGCTCATCCTATTAATTCTGAAACAAGGAATCTTGTTGCAGAGGCGGTATTCAAAGCTTATGAAGAAAAGCGCACAGAAGAAAGCGAAAGAGTTGAAGAAGCATCTCTTCTGTAGCGCTGTTACTGATGATTTTAAAGTCAACAGTACCCGGGTCTTTTATAGACCCTTTTATTGTGTCTTTAAATATGGGGACAAGCCTGGTCTTAGAATATTTTTTTGACTTAGTAAATAATATGATATATAATAACTCATTATTACAGTTTATTGGATTGAGGAGAATTTCATATGAAGATGTCAATTATTTTAGCAGCAGGCCAAGGGACAAGAATGAAATCGGAGATTCCAAAAACCCTCCACAAGGTTTGCGGAAAAGAAATGATTAAATACGTTATCGAAGCATCCATAGATTCAGGCATAGATAAAAATATTGTAGTTTTGGGACATGGAAAAGAAAAAGTTGGATACAATATTAAAGACATGGATGTACAAACCGTTGAACAACCCATGGGAGACGATTTACCATACGGAACCGGTTATGCTGTTATGGCTGCAGAAAAATTTATTGACAAGGATGATATGGTTTTGATACTGTGTGCAGATGGTCCCTTAATCAGCAAAGAAACATTAGTGACCTTTATGGCCTATCATATGGAAAACAACCATGCTGCTTCCGTTATGACAGCTTATTTGGACAATCCCGCTGGCTATGGGAGAATAGTGAGAAGGGAAGACAAGTCCATCGATAAAATTGTTGAAGAGAAGGATGCATCTGAGGAAATTAAAAATATTAAGGAAATAAATACCGGTATATATTGCTTTAAAGGGGACCTCTTAAAAGATGCTCTTAAAAAAATCACGAGGGACAACTCGCAAAACGAATACTATCTCACTGATACAATAAAAGTTTTAAATGACCAAGGTGCCAAGGTAGGGGGATGGGTCCTCAGGGATGCCGAAGACATCAAAGCGGTAAATGACAGGGTTCAGCTGGCGGAAGTAAATAAAATAATGCAGAAAAGAATCAATCAAAGGCACATGTATTCAGGGGTTACAATAATTGACCCTGATACCGTCTATATAGATGATACGGTTAAAATCGGCAGAGATACGGTCATTTACCCCAATACATATTTGGAAGAAGGAACAATTATAGGAAACTCCTGCACCCTAGGTCCTAATACCAGGATAATCAATTCCACCCTAGGCAACAAGGTGACGGTGGAGAGTTCAAAGGTAGTGGAATCCTTCATAGATGACGGGACATGCGTAGGGCCCTTTGCCTTTCTCAGGCCGGGAACCAGCTTGGGTAAAAACGTTAAAATCGGAGACTTTGTTGAAGTAAAAAAATCAAGAATTGGAGACAATTCAAAATCATCCCACTTGGCTTACATAGGAGATGCAGAAGTGGGCCAGGGGGTAAATATAGGCTGCGGAGTTGTTTTCGTCAATTATGACGGGAAGAAAAAACACAAGACTATAGTGGGGGACAAGGCTTTTATCGGAAGCAATTCAAATTTGATTGCTCCCCTTACCGTTGAAGAAGGCGGGTATGTTGCCGCAGGCTCAACCATCACGGAGGATGTTAAGAAGGGTGACCTGGCAATTGCAAGAGCAAGGCAGGTCAATAAGGAAGGAAAAGGCAGGAACAGGTTTTAAAGAGGTTAATATGTATATTATCGCAGGGCTTGGCAACCCGGGTAAGGAGTATGCCAACACCAGGCATAACTCAGGTTACATGGCATTAGAATATTTGGCGGAAAAACTTAATGTAAAATTAAATAAGTTGAAATTCAACTCCGTATATGGGGAGACATCCGTAAACGGAGAAAAAGTCATGCTCGTAAAGCCTGTAACCTACATGAACAGAAGCGGGCTTGCCTTAGGAGAAATAATAAGGTTTTATAAAGTACCTACAGAAAATCTCATTGTCATTTACGATGATATCGATATACCCTTAGGAACATTGAGGATCAGACCTAAGGGCTCTGCCGGTACCCATAACGGGATGAAATCCATAATAAGCAGCTTGGGAAGCGAATTTCCCCGCATAAGAATAGGTATAGGAAGAAACCAGGATATGGACTTGGCTGATTATGTGCTTCATAAATTTACCCCTTCCGAAAGAGATATCTTGGCTCCCGTAATTGAAAAAGCAGGAGAAGCTGCTCTTGAAATCGTAAAAAACAATGTTGAAAGCGCTATGCAAAAGTATAACATCAAAGGGGATGCAGCTAATCATCCCGAAGAATGACACTTGGCATAAAGGGCAAATAAAGGAAAAGTATGAACAGAATTTTGTTTGACCAATTCCAAAGAACGGACAAATTTAAAAAAATATGCGAAAATTATCATAATGGAAAAAGCCAGCTGATCCAAGGTCTCAATGATGAAGGATTAGCTTATTTGGCATGCAATCTTTTGGATATATCAGATAAAGTATTAATTCTTACAAGCAGTGAATCAAAATCGAAACAATACGAAGAAAATATCAGGGCTTACACCCGGCATTCTTCTCGTTTTCAGCCTAAGGAATTCATCCTCTACAATGTGGATGCACTGAGCAAGGATGTTGACCACAGGAGGGTAAATTTATTAAATGATATTTTGTTCAAACAAAAAAGTCTTGTAACTGCTTCAATTAATTCCATACTTACAAGGGTTATGTCTAAAGATAGGTTTAAGGAAAACATAATAGAATTGACATACGGGAAGACCTATGACCTGAATGAATTAAGAAGCAATTTGATAAAGCTTAAATATGAGAGGGTGGATGCAATAGAAGGGGTCGGCCAATTTTCCGTAAGAGGCGGGATTATTGACATATTTTCTCCTTCCGAAGCAAACCCGTGCAGAATAGAGTTTTTTGATGACGAAATCGATTCAATAAGATTATTTGATTTAAAAACTCAGCGGTCGGTTAAGAATATCAAATCAGTTAAAATTCTTCCCTGCTCCGATATATTGTTTAAAAGAGAAGAAATTAAAACTATCTTGTCTGAAGTTGAAAGAAACTACAAGGAGCGACAAGGCAAATTAAGCAGGGAAGCAGCAAAAAATCTTAAGAACCTTTACCTCAGTTATCAAGATAAGCTGATGGGAGGGATGGGGATTGAAAATGCAGACCTCTTGGTGCCATTCGTAAAAAAGTCCTTTTCAAACCTCTTGGATTATTTTGATGATAATTTTATCCTTATTGTTGATGAGCCTGAAAGAGTATTTGAAGAGCTAAACACTTTAAATGAAGGCTTCATGCTTAAATTCGGCGAATTATTCGAGAGGGGCGAAATATTTTCAAAACAAAGTGAAGTTTATGCGGGTGAACATGAGCTTTTGGCGGAAATATCCAAAAGACCTTTTCTTTCAATAGGCGGCAAAGAAAGAATCATTAAGACGGATACTTCACTTCATATGCTCTTTAAGGAAGCCCCTTCCTACTACGGCAGGATCGAAGACTTGTCAAAGGACCTGAACAGGCTTAAGTACAAGGGCTATAAGGTGGATATCATACTGAGTACTTATGAAGGCTGCAGGAAGCTCCATAACCTCTTGAATGATTACCAATGCACGACTGCCTTGTCAAAGGACGCCGATATTGCCGAAAGCGGACAAGTGGTCATAGCTCCGGGAGAGTTAACAAAAGGGTTTGAGTATTACGATAACAAGCTCCTTGTCCTTACCGAAAATGAAGTTTTAGGCTCCACCAAACGCAAGGCCCGGAAGGTCAAAAAGCGCAAGGGTGCCGAAATTGAAGTATTTACGGATTTAAAGGTCGGAGACTATGTAGTCCATGAGCATCACGGCATCGGCCAGTATGTGGGAATTGAGAAAATCCGGGTACAAAACATCCAGAAGGATTACCTCTGCATCAAGTATCAAGCTGATGACAAGCTTTATGTTCCGGTTGATCAATTGTCTCTCATTCAAAAGTACATCGGTTCCGATTCGGAAAAGCCCAAGCTCAATAAAATGGGCAGTTCAGATTGGATAAAGACCAAGGAGCGCACAAGGGCTGCCATAGAAAATATGGCAGGAGAACTTATTAAACTCTATGCCAAGAGAAAGGTAACCAAGGGCTACGCCTTCAATAAGGATACCGAGTGGCAAAAGGAATTTGAATACAAATTCCCTTTTGAAGAAACAGAGGACCAGCTGCGGTGCGTAAGGGAAATCAAAAAAGATATGGAAAAGAATACCTGCATGGACAGACTCCTTTGCGGGGATGTGGGTTTCGGCAAGACGGAAGTGGCAATGAGGGCAGCTTTTAAGGCGGTCATGGATTCAAAACAGGTGGCCATGCTGGTTCCAACCACCATCCTGGCCCAGCAGCATTATAACAACATAGTCGACAGATTCAGGGGATATCCCATAAAAATTGAAATGCTCAGCCGTTTCAGGACACCCTACCAGCAGAAAAAAATCATAAATGATTTAAATAAAGGTCTGATTGATATTGTGATAGGGACCCACAAACTCCTTACCAAGGACCTTAAATTCAAAGATTTAGGACTCTTGATTATAGATGAAGAGCAAAGATTCGGTGTTAAACACAAGGAATTGATAAAACAGCTCAAATCTAACATCGATGTCCTTACCCTGTCGGCAACCCCCATACCCAGAACCCTTCATATGTCCATGATCGGGGTAAGGGACATGAGCATCATATCGGAGCCGCCGGGAGACAGGCTTCCTATTCAGACCTATGTCATCGAATACAAGGAGGGTTTGATAAAGGATGCCATTGAAAAGGAAATATCAAGAGGTGGCCAGGTCTATTATGTACACAACAGGGTGGCCGATATAGACCATACCGCTGCTAAGCTGAGGAAGCTCATGCCTGATGCCCGCATAGCGGTTGCCCACGGGCAGATGAGCGAACGCTACCTTGAAAACATAATGCTGGAATTTGTAAATAAAGAATATGATATTTTGGTTTGTACTACCATAATTGAAACGGGAATGGACATCCCTAACGTGAATACCCTGATAATAGAAAATGCCGATTATTTTGGACTTTCCCAGCTCTATCAGCTGAGAGGAAGGATAGGAAGATCAAACAAGGTTTCATTTGCCTACCTCACCTACGAAAAAGACAAGATGCTGTCAGAAGTAGCCGAAAAGAGACTTAAGGCCATAAAGGAATTTACCGAATTCGGGTCGGGATTCAAAATCGCCATGCGGGACCTGGAAATAAGGGGCAGCGGCAACATCTTGGGCCCTGAGCAGCACGGACATATGGCAGCAATCGGATATGACTTGTATGTTAAATTTTTAAATCGGGCAATAAAGGAGCTGCAGGGGAAAGAGGTGGTTGAAGAAATTGAAACATCGGTTGATTTAAATGTAGACGGCTATATTCCTTCATCATTTATTGAAAATGAGGAGCAGAAAATAGAAATATACAAAAAAATTGCCGCAACAGAAAACAAAAATGATATACTTGATATTACTGAGGAGATTATTGACAGGTTTGGAAATATTCCCGATCAAGTTGATAACCTGCTGAAAATATCATATATTAAATCACTCTGCAAGAAACTCAGGATAAAAGCACTCGCCCAGACGGGCAGGACCGTTAGCTTTGAAATGACGGGAAATGACCTTAGTCAAGATATCATAGAATTCTTGATAAAAAATTATTATGATAAGATTAGCTTTGTTGGAACAAACGAGCCAATCATCAGATATAAATTGGAAACATTGGAACAAAGAAAGCTTCTTAAGGAATTGGAAGAATTCTTGGAAACATTAAATAATTTTAAGGCAGATAAAACTGCTGTGGAGGAAAAAGATGAACAAATTTAAAAAATCACTATTCTTAATATGTTTAGCAGGTATGATTTTAGCAGTTGCGGCATGCTCCAACCAGGACGGCCAAGGAGCAGACAAAGACGGCGTGATGGTGACAGTTAACGGTAAGCCTATCATGCAGAAAGAATTTGATGATGCATTAGCTTATTATAAGGAATATGTGGAGTATCAATTCGGCGAAGGTGCTTGGGAACAAGAAGCAACAAGAGGTTTAACCTATAAAGAATTATATGAAGAATATATAATGGAAGAAATGACCAACTCATTGCTTCTGCTGGACGCTGCGGAGAAGGAAGGCATAGTCGTAAGTGATGAAGAAAAAGAGCATGCCTTGGACAATTTTAAAATTAATTTTGAAAATGATGAAGACTATAAAAGTTTCCTGGAATATAGGGGTATAACGGAAGAATATGTAATAGGAGAATTATCCAAAGAAATATTAATCAATAATTATATAGTATCAAAAATTGACAGCCTTAACCCAAATGATGATGAGCTGAAAGCTCTCTTTGATGAAATGAAAATGGATACCCAGGTGAGAGCAAGCCATATTCTTGTCGATACGGAAGAAGAAGCCCAAAAAGTGATAGAAAGAATCAAGGAGGGTGAAGATTTTTCAGACCTTGCAAAGGAATTATCCCTTGATACGGCATCCGGTGCAAACGGAGGAGACTTGGATTACTTCACCTATGCCCAAATGGTAGAACCTTTCTCGAAGGCGGCATTTTCATTGGAAATAGGCGAAGTCAGCCAGCCGGTGCAATCCGATTACGGTTATCATATCATTAAGCTTACAGACAGAATAGTAGATGAAGACATAACCGTGGAAACAAAAAAGGCTGAACTGATTGAATATTATAAAACATTCAAATACCGGGACCTTTTGGATGAGCTTAAAAACTCTGCAGAAATAGTTAAAAATTAAAAATTAAAAATTTGTTAAATTTAGTAAAATATTGTTGATAATTTTAACTTCTTCCATTATAATGAATTGAAATGTTCTTAATAATATTTTCTATATTAAGAAACTAATTAGGATAAAATATAGCAAAGTGTAAATAATAGAAAATATTAAAAGAAATGTCATTAAAATATAATTATGCAATTGGAGGAACGTAAATAATGAAAGCAACAGGAATTGTCAGAAGAATTGATGACTTGGGCAGAGTAGTTATTCCAAAGGAGATAAGAAGGACCTTGAGAATCAGAGAAGGTGACCCTTTAGAAATATTTACCGATAGAGAAGGCGAAATAATTTTAAAGAAATATTCACCGATTGGAGAATTGACTGAATTTGCGGGAGAGTATGTGGAATCTTTGTTTGAAACAACCAGACATATTGCCATAATAACCGACAGGGACGGAGTAATTGCAGTTTCGGGGAGCTCAAAGAAGGATTATGCCGAAAAGAGGCTGAGCCCTGAATTGGAGAAGATAATCGAAAGCAGAGAAATGTATATAACCGGCGCAACATCAAAGCCGATACGAATCACTGCCAATGAGTTTAATCCTGACCAATATACCAGTCAGGTTATAGCACCCATCATGGTCCACGGGGACCCCATAGGAGCAGTCATACTTCTTTCCAAGGATAAGGGGTCTAAGATGTCAGAAGTGGAAGAAAAATTAATCAAGACCGCAAGCATATTTTTATCGCGGCAAATGGAGAACTGATAAATAATGAGGTGTTTTCAGCATAATGGAAGCACCTCAGCTTTTTTTTGCCATATGTTTTTGCTTAAGATGCGGTTTTTTGGTACAAGTCATTGACATAAATGATTTTTTTTGTCATACTTAATATGTATACTAAATATGTATACTAAAAAAGCAGCTTGTGTTTCAGCTAGAGAGGGGTAAGAATGAAAATCAGATTTTTAGGCGCAGTTGATGGTGTCACAGGTTCAAATCATTTAATACAGGCAGGAGGCAAAAATATAATGCTCGACTGCGGCATGTATCAAGGCAAGGATGAGGATTTAAATGCAGAAGAGTTTGCATTGAATCCTGCTGAAATCGATTGCCTTTTATTGAGCCACAGCCACATCGACCACAGCGGAAGGATCCCCCTTTTGGTAAAGAAGGGCTTTAAGGGGGAGATTTACTGCTCAAAACCGACTTACGATCTATGCCAAATAATGCTTTTAGATTCAGCCCATATTCAAGAAACGGAGGCAGAGTGGAAAAACAAGAGGGCAAGGCGGTCAGGAAGAAAATTAGTTGAGCCCTTGTATACTCAGGAAGATGCTTTGGAAAGCCTAAACTTCTTTAAACCTGCACTATACGGCCAGATAATAAATATTGATGAAAAGATTACCGTGAAATTCAACGATGCAGGTCATATTTTAGGGTCCTCAATCATAGAAATATGGATAAAGGACGGGGAGGAAACAATAAAGTTAGTCTACTCCGGCGATTTAGGCATGCGTGAAAAGCCCATTTTAAGAGATCCTGTACAAATAGACAGTGCGGATTATTTAATAATGGAAGCAACCTATGGGGACAGGGTACACGAAAATATAGATAAAAGGACGGAAGACCTCATCAATATTATCCTGAAGACCGTCAGGAGAGGGGGAAGCGTGATAATTCCTTCCTTTGCGGTAGGAAGGACCCAAGAATTGATTTATGAGCTGAATAAATACTATGACAGCCGCTTGAATGAAATCGGCTCCAAGGAAAACGAATTGAGGAAGATTCCTGTTTATATAGACAGCCCTTTGGCAGTTAAAGCAACTGAAGTCTTCAGAAGAAACAGCCATGCCTTTGATGAAGAAGCAAAAGATTATATCATGAGGGGGGACAACCCCTTGGATTTTGAAAACCTGCATTTTACTCAAAGCGCGGAAGAATCCAGGCTCTTGAATTTTTCGAAGGAGCCCAAGATAATAATTTCTGCCAGCGGAATGTGTGAAGCGGGAAGAATAAGGCATCACTTGAAACACAATCTCTGGAAAAAGGAAGCCAGCGTTGTATTTGTAGGCTACCAGGCAGAAGGAACCTTAGGCAGGAGGCTCCTTGAGGGAGAGAAGTCTGTTAAACTGTTGGGGGAAGACATTGCGGTAAATGCTGAAATATACAATATAGAAGGATTTTCGGGACATGCGGATAAACCTGCTCTCCTTAACTGGATAGAGGGATTTAAAGAAAAACCGGGACAGGTATTCGTTGTTCACGGAGAAAGGGAGTCAAAGGAAGCCTTTGCCAAGGCCGTTAGAGAAAGATTCGGCATTGACACCGTGATTCCCCGGTACAATGTTGTCTATGACATTAAAAAGAAAAACCATGTCGATGAGCTGGTTCTTGAAACCGATAAAGAAGAATTCACGGACAAGCACATTCAAGAATTATTGAAAGAAGTTAAAGAACTGAAGAAGGCTTTTGAAAGAGCCTTGGAAAACACGGAAGAATATTTACAATTAGAAGATGTAAACCTTGAGGAAATCAAAAGACTGAACAACAATATCAAAAGCCTTGAAAATGAAATTATGAATTTAACTATGATCAGTGCAAAATAAAGTACTTTAAACCTAAAAAGGAGGAAGAAATGAAGGTATTAATGACAGGCAATGAAGCGATTGCTCGAGGAGCATATGAAGCAGGAGTCCATTTTGCTGCTGCATATCCCGGTACCCCAAGTACCGAAATACTTGAAAACATAGCTCCTCACAAGGAAATCATAGCAGAATGGGCCCCTAACGAAAAGGTTGCCGTGGAATCGGCAGTGGGTGCATGCTATGCGGGAGCAAGATCAATTACAGCAATGAAACATGTGGGACTTAATGTTGCAGCAGACCCCTTTTTCACAATAGGCTACACGGGTGTTAACGGCGGAATGGTCCTGGTAAGCGCAGATGATCCCGGACTTCATTCATCTCAAAACGAGCAGGATAACCGCTATTATGCAAAAATGGCGAAGGTAGCCATGCTGGAACCAAGCGATTCGCAAGAATGCAAGGACATGGTAATAAAGGCCATGGAAATAAGCGAAAAATATGATGTCTTGGTTATGGTCAGGATGACTACAAGAGTATGTCACTCTAAATCAATTGTTGAATTAGGCGAGAGGGTAGAAGTTCCAATCAAGCCATATGTAAAAAACGTGCCTAAATACAATGTTTCACCTGCCAATGCAAAAGCCCTCCACATAGTTGTTGAGAAAAAACTTAAGGAACTTGAAAAATTTTCAAACGAGACCGAGTTAAACTATATTGAATGGAATGACAAAAAAGTCGGTGTCGTTTCGGCAGGGGTAGCTTATCAATATGCTAAAGAAGTTTTTGGCGAAGATGCATCATATTTAAAATTAGGTTTCACCAACCCACTTCCGATTGAAAAAATCAGGCAATTTGCGGGCCAGGTAGAAACCCTCTATGTAGTTGAAGAATTAGAGCCTTTCATGGAAGAGCAAATAAAGGCCGCAGGCATCAAGTGCATAGGAAAAGAAAGGATTCCCAACACTTGGGAGCTTAATCCCGACATAGTAAAGAAATCTATTTTCGGAATCGAAAACCAAACCATTGATTATGACAGAAACCTTGCAGTTGGAAGACCTCCGACACTTTGTGCCGGCTGCCCCCACAGGGCCTTCTTCTACCAGTTATCAAAGAAAAAGAATACCATGATAACCGGAGACATAGGTTGCTATACCCTGGGCGGAGCCCCTCCCTTAAATGCCATGGATACCTGTGTATGCATGGGAGCCAGCGTAAGCATGGCACATGGGGCCAAAAAAGTATTTGAAAAGAACAATGACGACAAGCGTGTAGTGGCAACAATCGGGGATTCAACCTTCTTCCACTCCGGTATGACAAGCCTCTTGGATGTTGTATATAACAAAGGAAATACCATAACCTGTATCTTGGACAACAGGATAACGGCAATGACAGGCCATCAGGATAATCCGGGAACAGGCTACACCCTTCAGGGAGAGATAGCCGATTTGGTGGAGATTGAGCCTGTTGTAAGAGCTTTGGGCATAAAACATGTAAGGACCATAAATCCCATGAACCAGGCTGAAATGAAGGATGCTCTAAATTGGGCCTACGGCTTGAATGAGCCCTCTGTTATCATTTCCAGATATCCCTGTGCTCTTAAGAAATATTCAAAGGAAGACCTTGAAGAATTCGGACCTATTTCAGGTTATTGCACGGTTGACGAAGATACATGCATAGGATGCAAGATCTGTGTATCTACAGGCTGTCCTGCTATAGTGTTTAAAAAAGACATTAAGAAGTCTTCAATAAACAAGGTTCAATGCGTCGGCTGCGAGCTGTGTCTCCAGGTATGCCCAACAAAGGCAATCAGTAAGGTAGGTGAATAAAATGAAGGATACTAAAAATATTTTATTGGTAGGCGTTGGCGGCCAAGGAACTATATTGGTGAGCAAAATATTATCCAACGGGCTTATGGAAGCAGGCTACGACGTAAAAATGTCAGAAATCCATGGAATGGCCCAAAGAGGCGGGAGTGTTTCCACCCAGGTAAGGTATGGCAAAGAAGTATCTTCGCCGATTATCGGAATCGGTGAAGCCGATATATTGGTTTCTTTTGAAATCATGGAAACAATCAGATGGCTTGAGTATTTAAAACCCGATGGTGTTGTTGTAATCAATGACTTCGAAATACCTTCAGCTCCTATATTGATGGGCAAGGTTGATTATCCCCAAGGTATAATCGAACTTATTCAAGAAAAAGCAAAGACCAAGGTGATAAATGCAGCCCAAATTGCTGAAGAATTAGGCAATCAAAGAGTGATGAACGTAGTTTTATTGGGAGCCCTGATAAAATCGATGAATTTGACCCATATCGATTGGGAAGCCGTGATAAAAAGCCAGGTAAAGGCAAACTTTACAGATATAAACATCAAGGCATTCAACAGGGGAATGGATGCGGTTTAAAGGAAGGTATGGTATGAGCTATAAAATCTTTGTCATAAATACGGGTTCAACTTCTACCAAAATAGGCTTATATGAAGATGAAAGAGAAGTATTTACAAAAAGCTTAAGTCACTCTGACGAAGATATCAATAAATTTACTGAGGTTAAAGACCAGCTCAACATGAGACTGGAATTTATCAGATCCTATTTGGAGGACATGAAAATCGACATTAAGGACTTGTCCTGTGTCGTAGCAAGAGGAGGAATGCTTCTTCCCGTTAAATCAGGAGCATATGAGATCAATGAACTCATGCTTGACAGGGTAGAGAACCGTCCTGTCATGGAGCATGCTTCAAACCTTGCGGCACCCATTGCATACGGTATCGCAAGAGAAGCCGGGGTCCCCTCCTATATATATGATTCCGTAATGACTGACGAGTTTCCGGATATTGCCAGGATATCAGGCATGCCCGACATTCCCAGGACCAGCTCAAGCCATGTTTTGAACACAAGGGCAATGGCTATAAAATATGCTAAAAGCAAGGGAAAAAAATATCAAGATATGACTATTATCGTTGCCCATTTAGGTGGGGGAATATCCATCAACCTCCATCATGAGGGCCAGATAATAGATTTGGTTTCCGATGACGAGGGTCCCTTTTCGCCTGAAAGGGCGGGCAGGGTACCCTGCAGGGAGTTGATAAACCTTTGCTACTCAGGCAAATTTGATAAAAAGACCATGCAGAGAAAGCTGAGAGGAAACGGAGGCTTAAAGGCATATTTAAACACCATTGACGCAAGAGAAGTTGAGAAGATGATTAACCAGGGCGATGAGTATGCAAAATTGATATACGAAGCAATGGCATATCAAATTGCCAAAGGAATCGGAGAATTGGCGACAGTGGTGGAAGGGAAAGTTGATGTCATAATCCTTACGGGAGGCATTGCTCATTCCCGGATGCTCACTTCCTGGATAAAAAAGAGGGTATCTTTTATATCTCATGTTGAGATAATGCCCGGTGAAAACGAAATGGAAGCCCTGGCTTACGGCGCCTTAAGGGTGCTGAGAGGGGAAGAAAAAGCCAGACAATATACGGAATAGAAAGATTTAAGGGGGACATCGAGGGATGTCCCCTTACTTATTTATTAAAAAACAGTAAGCCGGCCGGCTTACTGTTTTGTTAATTTTTGGAATATTTTATAAAGTTCTTAATATTACGTAATTAACCCGGTGCAATAAATTATATAATTCGTTATATAACGAACATAAATTATATTTAATTATAAAAATATATGAAGAATGGTTGACAATATTTTTCGTATTTGTTATTATGTTTTTGAAAAATGATAACAAAGGAAGGTTATTTATGAACTTTGATGTTAAAAGAATTTTTGTAGAGAAAAAAGAAGGATTTAACACCGAAGCAATAAATTTATTGAGCTCCTTAAAGGAAAACTTAAACATTGAAAAATTAAACAAGGTTAGGATCTTGAACAGGTATACGGCAGCCAAGCTTGATGAGGAAGATTTTAAAAAATGTGTAAATACCGTTTTTTCAGAGCCCAATCAAGATATGGTATATTTTGAAAAACTTGACCTGAACGGTCATGTCTTTGCCGTGGAATACCTGCCCGGCCAATATGACCAAAGGGCCGACTTTGCTGCCCAATGCGTGCAAATTGTCACAGGGAAGGAGAAGCCTTTAATTAAATATGCTAAAGTCTTCGTTTTAGAAGGAGACTTATCTCAAGAAGACATTGATAAAATAAAAAATTTCCTTATAAATCCTGTCGATTCCAGGGAAGCAGACCTCGATAAACCGTCATCCTTAGCTGAAGATTACCCTGATGTTGAAGATGTGGAAACTGTTGATGGTTTTATAGATAAGTCAAAGGAAGAAATTGAAGGATACAGAAAAGAAGCAGGTCTTGCCATGACCGGGGAGGACTTGTTATTCTGTCAAGAATACTTTAAAAATATTGAAAAAAGAAACCCTACTATTACCGAAATAAAGGTAATCGACACCTATTGGTCCGACCATTGCAGGCATACGACATTCTCTACAAAAATAGAAGACATTGAATTTGAAAAGGGAAAAATAACGGAAGAAATAAAGAAAACTTTCGATGAGTATATAAAGGTAAGAAAATATGTTTACGGAGCCGAAGAAAAGGATATTAGCTTGATGGATTTAGCTACCATAGGGGCTAAGGAATTGAGAAAGGCAGGTCTCCTTGATGACTTGGAGATTTCCGAAGAAATCAATGCATGCAGCATTATGATAGAGGTAGATGTTGACGGGAAAAATGAAGAATGGCTCCTAATGTTTAAAAACGAAACCCATAATCACCCGACAGAAATCGAGCCCTTTGGAGGAGCGGCCACCTGTTTAGGGGGAGCCATAAGAGATCCCCTTTCCGGCCGGTCCTATGTATACCAGGCAATGAGGATTACGGGAAGCGGGGACCCAAGACAGAAAATCGAAGATACTATGGCTGGAAAGCTTCCCCAAAGGAAGATTACAACGGAAGCAGCGGCAGGCTACTCCTCCTACGGAAATCAAATCGGCCTGGCCACAGGTTTTGTAAATGAAATATATCATCCCGATTATCTTGCCAAAAGGATGGAGGTTGGGGCAGTCATAGGTGCGGCACCCAAAGAAAATGTCAGGAGGGAAACACCAAGCAAGGGCGACCTTGTAATCCTCTTGGGAGGAAGAACCGGCAGAGACGGTATAGGGGGAGCAACCGGGTCATCCATGGAGCATACTGAAGAATCCATACTCTTAAGGGGGGCAGAGGTCCAAAAAGGAAATGCGCCTACGGAAAGGAATATTCAAAGATTATTCAGAAGAAAAGAAGTAACCACCCTCATAAAGAAATGCAATGATTTCGGTGCAGGCGGAGTATCCGTTGCCATAGGAGAATTAGCTGAGGGTTTAAATATAAACTTGGATTTAATACCCAAAAAATATGAAGGACTTGACGGAACCGAATTAGCTATCTCGGAATCCCAGGAAAGAATGGCTGTTGTTGTTGCCAAGGAAGATGCCGAGAAGTTTTGTAAGTATGCCCATGAAGAAAACTTAGAGTCGACCGTGGTGGCAGAGGTAACCGATGACAGAAGGCTTAAAATGACCTGGAGGGGAAAGACCATCCTCGACATAAGCAGGGACTTCTTGGATACCAACGGGGTAAGGCAAAAAACAAAAGCCAAAATTGTTGAACCTCAAAATACAAAATATGCAAGAAAATTTACCGGTGAAAATTTAAAAGACCGGTGGCTAGAAAACTTAAATGATTTGAATGTTGCAAGCCAGAAAGGTTTGATTGAAAGGTTTGATTCAACAGTGGGTGCAGGCTCTGTATTGGCCCCCTTAGGCGGCAGGACCCAGCTTACGCCTGCGGAAGGAATGGCAGCCAAAATTCCTGTTCAAAGCGGAGTAACAAATACCTGCTCTTTAATGGCATATGGATTCGACCCTTACCTGTCAAAGGAAAGCCCTTACCACGGGGCAATGTATGCGGTGATACATTCTCTTGCCAAGATTGTTGCAATGGGAGGTGACTTCAGGAAAATTCGCCTGACCTTCCAGGAATACTTTGAAAAACTTTACAAAGACCCGATAAGATGGGGCAAGCCCTTAAGTGCCCTATTAGGAGCCTTCAAGGTCCAGCATGAACTTAAGCTGCCTTCAATCGGCGGAAAGGACAGCATGTCAGGGACCTTTAATGAACTTGATGTGCCTCCTACCTTGATAAGCTTTGCTGTAGCGGTGTCGGACGTAAATAATATTATATCGCCGGAATTCAAAAAGGCCGGCAGTAAGGTTGTATTGATAAAAATTAAAAGGGAAGAAAATAATATTCCTGATTTTGCAGATATTGTGGAAAAATATGAAGCTGTTCATGAAGCAGTCAAAAAAGGCCTGATTTTAAGTTCTCATACCGTGGGGTACGGAGGAATTGCAGCAGCCATAAGCAGGATGACCTTAGGGAATGAAATCGGATTTAGAAGTGATTTTGCTTATGATTTTGATTGGTTTGAAGCAAGCTACGGGGATATCATCTTAGAGGTTGAAGAGGAATTTTCATATGAGAACTGCCTTCAAATAGGAAGGACCACAGGTGAAAAAGAGATTTCGGTCAATGGTTTTCTTATGTCCTTGGAAGAAGTCAAATCCGCGTGGCTGAAACCCTTAAACGGTATCTTCCCGGTTAAAAAGGATTTGGAAGGGTCAATTGAAAAATATAGTTTCAAGGCTGAAAAAACTGCTAAGGCTTCCATATCAATAGCGAAGCCAAGAGTATTTATTCCCGTATTCCCGGGAACAAACTGCGAATATGACACCAAGAGGGCTTTTGAAAGGGCAGGAGCAATAGCAGACATATTCGTCTTTAAAAACTTAAGCCCCCAGGATATTAAAGAATCAATAATTGAAATGAACTCATTCATCAGGCAGTCTCAGATTATTGCCTTTCCGGGAGGATTCAGCGCAGGGGATGAGCCTGAAGGCTCAGGCAAGTTTATTGCTGCTGTATTCAGGAATGAATTGTTGAAGGATGCTGTCACGGACCTCCTTAAAAACAGGGACGGGTTGATAATAGGCATTTGCAACGGCTTTCAGGCCCTTATCAAGTTAGGCCTGGTGCCCTTCGGAGAAATAACCGAAATAATGGAGGATTATCCTACCTTGACCTATAATAAAATCGGCAGGCATGTATCAACATTTGTTAAAACCAAGGTGGTAAGCAATTTATCCCCATGGCTTGCCGGGTGCAGGGTGGGTGATATACACTATCTGCCCGTATCTCACGGAGAAGGAAGCTTTGCGGCAAGTGAAAAATGGATTAAAACCCTGAAGGACAGGGGGCAGATAGCTACCCAATATGTAGACACAGAGGATCTGCCGACCTATGACGGTTTCTATAACCCTAACGGGTCCCTGGAAGCAGTGGAAGGGATAACCAGCCCGGATGGGAGGGTATTCGGTAAAATGGCCCACTCGGAAAGGCTTCAGGAGAATATATACAAGAACATTTCCGGATACAAGGACCAGTTACTCTTTGAATCGGGAGTAAAATATTTTAAATAGGGAGGAAAAATGAAAATAGGACTGATTATGGGAAGCGATTCAGACTTTCCGATTGTTGAAAAGGCTTATAATATTTTAAAAGATTTCGGTGTAGAGGTAAGTGTCAGGGTTTTGTCAGCCCACAGGACTCCCTTTGAAGCTTTGGAATTTGCAAGAAGTGCAGCTGATAAGGGCTATGAGCTGATTATTGCGGCAGCGGGAAAGGCCGCTCACCTGCCGGGAGTTCTGGCAGGGTGTACAAACCTGCCCGTAATAGGAATCCCCATTAAATCATCTGAATTAGACGGGATGGATGCTTTGTTTTCAATAGTACAGATGCCTCCGGGAGTACCTGTTGCAACTGTAGGAATAAATGCAGCAGAAAATGCAGCCCTTTTGGCCATACAGATATTGTCGGTGAAATATGACGGTTTGAGAGATAAATTTAAGGATTATAAGAAACAAATGGCAGAAAAGGTTTTTGAAAAAGACAAGAAATTAAATGAAAGGTTGAAGTAAGGAGATATTATGTTTTTAGACGAAGATAAATTACATGAAGAATGCGGTGTTGTCGGGGTTTATACGGATAATAACGATGTTACGAGCAGGCTTATCTATTACGGCTTATTTGCCTTGCAGCACAGGGGGCAGGAAAGTGCGGGGATTGCCATTCATACGGGGGAAAAAATCAAGTTTCACAAGGACATGGGTTTGGTGGCTGATGTTCTGAATCAGGAGATTATTGACAGCTTATCGGGCAACATAGCAATCGGCCATGTGAGGTATTCCAATGACGGAGAAAGGGAAAAACATAATGCCCAGCCCTTAGTAGTCAGATACAAGGAAGGGTCAATAGCTTTAGCTCATAACGGAAATTTGGTTAATGCAGATTCCTTAAGAGAAATACTTGAAAATGAAGGTGTGATATTTCAAACTCAAACTGACTCCGAAGTCGTAGCAAATTTAGTCTCGAGACAATACAGGGGCAGCATGGTTAGGTCTATTCAAACCACAATGGAACTATTAAAAGGAGCATATGCTTTTGTGTTCATGACGGAAAAAGAGCTTATCGGGGTCAGGGACAACTATGGCTTAAGACCCCTCTGCCTGGGGAAAAGGGAGGACGGATATCTCTTAGCCTCGGAAAGCTGCGGAATTACTGCTATGGGGGGCCAATTTTTAAGAGATGTTGAGCCGGGTGAGATTGTCGTTATAAACGAAGAAGGGGTTACCAGCATAAAAACCACCAAATATGCCCAGCAAAGGCTGTGCATATTTGAGCATGTATATTTTGCAAGGCCGGACAGCAACTTGGACGGTGTAAATGTATACCGGACCAGGTATAATTCGGGAAGGCTTTTAGCCCAGGAAGCACCCGTCAAGGCTGATTTGGTATTTTGCGTGCCTGACTCGGGAACTCCTGCTGCCTTGGGATATGCAGCTGAATTAAATATCCCCTACGGCCTTGGAATCATTAAGAACAGGTATGCCAAAAGAACCTTCATAGAGCCGAAACAAAGCTTAAGAGAGCAGGGAGTAAAGACAAAACTCAGTATCTTGAGAGAATTAGTCGAGGGCAAGGTTGTAGTAATGGTAGATGACAGCATAGTAAGGGGGACTACTACGAGGCAGATCGTAAACATGGTTAAGGAAGCAGGGGCTAAGGAAGTCCATGTGAGGATAGCTTCTCCTCCCGTTACACATTCCTGCTTCTTCGGCATCAATACCCCCGACAGGAGCAAATTAATAGGTGCAAACAAAACAATAGAGGAAATAAGAGACCATATTAAAGCTGACAGCCTGCATTTCTTAAGCTTGGAAAGCTTAATCAAGTCGACTGATTCAAGCGCAGGTTACTGCAAGGCATGCTTAAACGGAGACTACCCCATGGAGGTGCCCAACAACGGGATATAAGGAGGTATTATGGACGAAAAACTGACTTATAAGGATTCAGGTGTCGATGTTGAATCCGGCTATGAAACGGTAAAGCTGATTAAAGGTTATGTTGAAAAAACACATACAAAGGGTGTAATGTCAAGCATAGGCGGTTTTGGAGCCATGTTTGAAATCAACAAGGACGAATACGAAGAACCTGTCCTGGTTTCCGGAACCGACGGGGTCGGTACCAAGCTTATGGTTGCCTTCATGGCAGACAAGCATGACACGATCGGGGAAGATGCCGTAGCCATGTGTGTAAACGATGTGATATGCCAAGGGGCAAAGCCTTTGTTTTTCTTGGATTACATTGCAACAGGCAAGCTGAAGCCTAAAAAGGCAGCAAGCATCGTCAAGGGGGTGGCGGAAGGCTGCCTTAAGGCAGGATGTGCCCTGATAGGAGGAGAAACGGCAGAAATGCCGGGCCTGTACGGTGAGGGAGAATATGATATAGCCGGATTTTGTGTCGGAATTGTTGATAAAAAGAAAATTATAGACGGCTCCAAAATAAAAGAAGGAGACCTCCTCATAGGGATTCCTTCAAGCGGAATTCACAGCAACGGGTATTCCCTGGTAAGGAAGGTTTTTTTCAGTCATAAAAATTATGATATCAACCAGTATGTGGATGAATTAGGGTCCACCTTGGGAGAAGAATTGTTAACCCCCACTAGGATTTATGCAAAGCTGATTTTAGACTTGATATCAAAATTTGAAATAAAAGGTATTTCTAATATTACCGGGGGAGGATTTTACGAAAATATCCCGAGGATGTTTCCGGAAGGGATAACAGGAGATATTGACACGGCAGACATCAAGGTCCTGCCTATATTCAAGCTTATACAAAAAGAAGGAAACATTGATATTGATGAAATGTACGCTACCTTCAACATGGGTATCGGAATTGTTTTGGCAGTGGGAAAAGACATGGGGGATGATGTTTTTAATTACTTGAAAAGTGTGGGAGAAAGTCCCGTAATTATAGGAAGGTGCGTTAAAAGGGAAGGCGGGCTGAAAATATGCCACAGGTAAAAATAGGGGTATTGATTTCAGGTTCGGGTACCAACCTTCAGTCCTTGATAGACTATATTGAGAAGGGGACCATCAAGGGCATAATAAAAGTCGTAATTTCAAACAGAAAAGATGCTTACGGCTTGGAAAGGGCCGAAAAATACAAGATTGATGCCGTCTATATAAGGCAAAAGGATTATGAAAGCTTTGAGGCCTTCAACAATGCAATCATTGATGAATTAAAGGCCCATGATGTTGAATTGGTAGTTTTGGCAGGCTATCTCAAAATTCTAACACCCAAGTTTATCGGGGAGTACAAGAACCGGATAATCAATATCCATCCTTCCTTGATACCTGCCTTTTGCGGAAAAGGGTATTATGGAATCAAGGTTCATGAAGAGGTTATAAATTACGGGGTTAAAATAAGCGGGGCAACAGTGCATTTTGTTGATGAAGAGGCCGATACAGGTCCCATCATCATCCAGGAAGCGGTTGAAGTGGCTGATGATGACACTGCGGAAAGCCTGCAGGCCAAAGTACTAAAAATTGAGCACAAAATTCTTCCTTTGGCTGTTAAGTATTATTGCGAAGGGAAAATACAAATAGAAGGAAGAAAAGTAATAATAAAGGAGTGAAGTTATGAGAGCCTTAATAAGTGTATCGGATAAAAAAGGGATAGTTGAATTTGCCGGGGAGTTGGAAAACCTGGGAGTTGAAATCATCTCGACGGGAGGAACCCACAAAACCTTGAAGGAGGCAGGAATTAAGGTTAAAGGGATTTCCGAAATAACAAAATTTCCTGAATGCCTGGATGGGAGGGTAAAGACCCTCCACCCCAATATTCATGCGGGGATTTTGGCAAGGCGGGATAAGCCTGACCATATGAAAGAGCTTTCAGACCTGAATATTCAAACAACAGACCTGGTAGTTGTAAACTTATACCCATTTAAAGAAACTATTTTAAAAGAAGGGGTCACTAGGGAAGAAGCAATTGAAAATATAGATATAGGCGGTCCCACTATGCTTAGGGCCGCAGCCAAAAATTACCGGGATGTGGCTGTCATTGTGGACCCGGAGGATTATGAAAGGGTTATTGGTGAATTGAGGGAAAAGAAGGAAGTTTCTTTGGACACCAAGTTTTATCTTTGCTCCAAAGCTTTTTCACATACAGCCCATTACGACGCCCTGATATCTTCTTACATGAAAAGAGAAAGGGAAGATACTTGTCTGCCTCATACCTTTACAATGACCTTTGAAAAGGTACAGGAAATGCGATATGGGGAAAACCCTCACCAAAAGGCTGCCTTTTATAAAGAAATCGGGAATACGAAAGGCCTTTTGACATCTGCAATCCAGCTTCACGGCAAGGAATTATCCTTTAACAACATCAATGATACCAACGGAGCCCTTGAGTTATTGAAAGAATTTCAGGAACCTTGTGTCGTTGCATGCAAGCATGCAAATCCATGCGGAGTCGGGTCAGGTGAAAATATATACGATGCCTACATGAAGGCATACAGTGCCGACCCTGTTTCAATCTTTGGAGGCATAGTGGTTTTCAACAGGGAAGTCGACGAAAAGACAGCAGAGGAAATCAATAAAATATTTGTTGAAATAATCGCTGCTCCCTCATATAGTCAAGAAGCCTTAAGGGTGCTTAAATCAAAGAAAAATATAAGGCTCCTACAGATAGATAAGATATTGCAAAGGCAGGATGAGTATGCCTATGATATCAAGAAAGTTGCCGGTGGCATCTTGGTTCAGGAAATTGATTCAAAGCTGCTGCCTGAAGGTGAAGACTTAAAAACCGTGACTCTTGAAAAGCCCTCTGAAAAGGAAATGAAGGATCTCATCATGGCATGGAAAATAGTAAAGCATACTAAATCAAATGCCATCACCATAGTTAAAGACGGCCGGTCTCTTGGAATCGGACCCGGCCAGGTTAACCGCATCTGGGCATGCAGGCAGGCAATCGAGCACGCCCATGAATTCTTGGGAAAGGACAGTACCAAGGGGGCAGTTCTTGCATCGGATGCATTTTTCCCCTTCCCCGATTGTGTGGAAGAAGCAGCAAAAGCCGGAATAAGAGCCATAATTCAGCCCGGAGGCTCTCTAAAGGATGACGAATCCATAGAAGCATGCAACAAGCACAAGATATCAATGGTTTTCACCGGCATGAGACACTTTAAACATTAGGAGGAAATATGAAAGTTCTTGTAGTTGGAAGCGGGGCAAGAGAGCATGCTATTTGCTGGAAACTGAAACAAAGCAGCAAAGTGTCAAAGCTCTACTGTGCCCCCGGAAATGCAGGCATATCACAAATTGCGGAATGCCTCGACATAAAGGCGGATGACCTGAATAAATTAGTCAAGTTTTCTCTTGATTCAAGAATAGATATGGTTGTGGTGGGACCTGAAGCCCCTTTGGTGGCAGGCTTGGTCGATATGCTCAATGAAAAAGGAATAAAGGCTTTCGGCCCCCTGAAAGCAGGTGCTAAATTCGAAGGAAGCAAGTCATATTCCAAGGACTTTATGAAAAAGTATTCAATTCCTTCGGCCCGGTATGAAGTGTATACAAGTTCCGAAAAGGCCATAGGGGACCTCGATAAATTCAACACTCCTATAGTTGTGAAAGCTGACGGTTTGGCTGCAGGCAAGGGTGTCTTGATTTGTGAAAGCAAAAAGGAAGCAGAAGAAGCAATTAAAAGCATCATGGATAAAAAACTCTTTGGCGATGCGGGAAATACAGTGGTTATTGAAGAATTCCTCCGTGGAACGGAAGCTTCCCTCCTGTGCTTCGTGGACGGTAAGAATATGATCTCAATGGAAAGCGCCAGGGATTACAAAAAAGCTTATGACGATGACAAGGGACTCAATACCGGAGGGATGGGGTGCTTTTCGCCCAACACTATTTTTAATGAAGAATTAAACCAATATATAAAAGAATATATACTGGACAGGACCATGAAGGGATTTTTAAATGAAGGCATTATCTTTAAAGGGGTCTTGTTCATAGGCCTCATGATTGAAAACAACCGGGCCAAGGTCTTGGAATACAATACCCGGTTCGGGGACCCTGAAACGGAAGTGGTTTTACCGAGACTTAAATCCGATTTGATTGATATAATGCAAAAATGCATTGAAGGCAATCTGTCGGAAGATGATTTGGTATGGGATGATAACAAGTGTGTAACCGTTGTATTGGCTTCCGGAGGGTATCCTGAAAGCTATGAAAAAGGAAAAGAAATCACAGGCTTAAATGATGTAGATGATGATATAATCATTTTCCACGGGGGGACCAAAATATCAGGAGACAAGACTCTTACCGACGGGGGAAGGGTATTAGCCCTTACGGCCATGGGAAGGACCCTGGAAGAAGCAAGAAATAAGGTATACAAAAATATCACCAAAGTTCATTTTGATAAGATCCAGTACAGGACCGACATAGCAAAAATATGACAAGGGGACGGGGGTAGTGTCATCAAATTGTTCTTGGGGACGGTTTTTAGAAGAATGAAAAGAACCGTCCCTAAAATTTTTATCATTAAGAATGGACAACTGAATATATTATTACAAAGGGAATAAAGGGGGAAGTTATGATTATTCATGTTGTCAAAAGAGGCGAAGCCTTGTGGCAGATAGCTGATCGATATAATGTGACCATTGAGGATATCGTAAACCTTAACAAGTTAAACAATCCTGACATTTTGCTGCCCGGTCATGCTCTTCTCATACCCACCGGCCGGCAAACATACACTGTACAAAAGGGAGATACGATTTGGCAAATAGCACAAAAATATGGGGTCAGTCCCCAAAATTTGCTGTGGGAAAACAGAATATTAAATCCGGATTTGATTTACCCGGGATATGTACTTACAATACCTCAAAAACCCAAGCCTGAAATAGATGTAAATGCCTTTACCTATTTCTTGGGTTCGGAAGCTGTTCCCATAGTGAGAGATGCGGGACCATATTTGACATACTTAAGTCCCTTTGCATACTTGATAAACGAAGACGGAAGCTTAGTTAGTATTGCCGATGAGGCGGCAATAGCAGAAGCTTATTCTCAAGGGGTCGTGCCCATGATGTCACTTGTCAATTTCACTGTCAATGTGGCAGGAGAAAATTTAGCCCACCTTGTCTTAAACAACCCTGATACAATTGACACCTTGCAGGAAAACATCATAAATACCATGAGAGAAAAAGGATACCAAGGCTTAAACATTGATTTTGAATATGTCCTTCCCGAAGACAGGGAAGCCTACAATAATTTTTTGGAAAGCACCGTAAACAGGCTGCATGAAGAAGGATTTTTTGTTTCCACTTCCTTGGCGCCTAAATTAAGCGGCGAGCAGGTGGGACTGCTGTATGAAGCCCACGATTACCCGGCCCATGGAAGGCTGGCTGATTTTGTGGTTCTCATGACATATGAATGGGGGTGGAGGGGAGGAATGCCCAGGGCCATTTCACCCTTAAATGAAATCAGGAGGGTTCTTGATTATGCAGTGACGGTCATCCCAAGAGATAAAATATTGATGGGGTTTCAAATATATGCAAGAGACTGGAAGATTCCCTTTCAGGAAGGTGATGAAGCTGCCACAATCAGTGTTCAGGACGCTATAAATTTAGCCTATGAGCACATGGCTGAAATCTATTATGACTATGTAAGCCAGTCACCCTATTTTCATTATAGGGATGCGGAGGGGAATGCTCATGAAGTGTGGTTTGAAGATGCAAGAAGCGCCCAGGCGAAATTTGATACGGTTAAAGAATACGGCTTAAGAGGAATAAGCTACTGGGGCTTAGGATATGAATTTCCTCAAAACTTCCCCCTTCTTGCTGATAATTTTCAAATTAGAAAACTTTAGAAACCAAGGCCGGAAGATGACAGTACCCCCGTCCCCTTGTCATCTGCGGGTTAGGGGGGCCATTATGGGTACCAGGTAGAGATAGACAGCATAGGGTATTGCTTTTGGCCCGACGCCTATTGTTGCAAGGGGCACTCCTATTGCAATACTCCAGGGGAAGAGTTCCGCAACAAGGATTACTGTATTTTCTATATCAATGGCTAAATGGCTTTTAGATAAGCCATTTTTTTTGTAGATGTCACCCATCAGGTCCTTAGTGAGGAGGATTGGCAGGGTCTGGTTGCAGCATAAGGCGCAGGTTGCAAGGCCGGTAAAAAGTGTTGTCAGGTAGACACCGGCTTTTTTGCTCATTTTATCCAAGGCTCCCTGAATATCATTCAGCATGCCTGTTCCTTCGAATAAACCAGAATAGGAGGATGCCGCCAGCACTACAAATGAAACAGAAACCATAGTCACTAAGCCTCCCCCGGATATGATTCCCGTAAGGTCTTTGTCACTGTTAAGATAACCGAAAATCATATAATCTAATATTTGTCCCAATGAAATATTTTGAATAAACCTGCTTACAAAAATAGCCGTCAATAAGGATAAAAACATTGATATCTTTACATCCTTCTTTAATGCTGCCGACAAGAAAATTATGCAGGCAGGAAGAATTACCGAAATATGGAGGTTGAAGCTGAGGTTAAATTTCTCAATTAATCCCGTATTTGTCACATTTATGGGGTTAGCTTCGGATAAAAACAAATAGACCGCCACACTTGCCAAAAATGGCAGGGCTCCGGTAATAAACATTTTTTTTACATTGTCATATAAATCCGTCTCCGTAACGTGGGCTACCAAGTTTGCACTGGATGACAGGGGAGAGCCCCTGTCTCCGAAAAAGGCTCCCGAGATAACTGC
The DNA here is from genome assembly GCA_012520455.1 of Tissierellia bacterium. Taxonomy (GTDB): domain Bacteria; phylum Bacillota; class Clostridia; order Tissierellales; family Sedimentibacteraceae; genus Sedimentibacter. The sequence continues at coordinate 26,059 of JAAYOE010000041.1, read as the reverse complement.
ACCTGCGGTAACATAAAGATCAACATTGCCGCTTTTAGCCAAAACTATTAAAACTATGCCTATGGTTCCCACTGTCCCGAAGCTTGTACCCAAAGCAAATGAGACGAAGCAGGTAAGCAAAAATGAAAACAAGATGAAATAATCGGGATTTAATATTTTTGTGCCGTAATAGACGAAGAAGGGAATTGTGCCGCTGGCCCGCCAAAGGGCTGTAATCATTCCTATTAAGGCAAATATCGGCATTAGGGGGAGTGATTTTTTCATACCCCTTAATAACATTCCAAGAATGGCCTTCAATTTATAGCCCCTGTAATAAGCAACAGATGAAAAAGCAAGCATGCCTAAAATAACAGGAAAAATTGTAGATATTTGTTTTGAAATACTGTATATTAGAGAAAAGGCAAATATAATGATTGCAATTAAAAAGTCCATAAGTTCTCCCACATTATAAATCAAGTATTATTATATTACCTATTTACAAAAAAACAAGCTTGTTCCACCATAATTGGAGAAAAAAGGAGGCTTAGCCGGGATGATTTTTATAAATATCGAGAAAGAAGGTGCGGGATGAAACAATCTACAATCATTGTTTATATTACATTGGCGGTATTAATTGCAGCAGCTTTTCTTACAGGGGGCAGGGCCCTTGTGGCAGAAGGACTCATAATAAGTGCTAATACAGCATATAAATCTGCCGTCATGCTTATAGCATCATTTATTATAACGGGACAATTAAATGTTTTGCTGACCATGGATGTATTGGAGAGATGGCTTGAGAAATTCAGCGGCCTAAAAGCAGTTTTAGTAAGCTCTTTGGCAGGAGGACTTTTTCCCGGAGGACCTTACATATACTATCCTTTTGTTTTCGGCTTCAAGGATAAGAATCTGCCCCTTTACATCTTAATATCATTCTTATTCGGAAAACAGGTATATGATTTTGCCCGCCTGCCCATGGAAATCACTTTGGTCGGCTGGGACTTGACATTAATTAGGTACTTAATAACCCTGCCGATACCAATTTTGGCAGGCTTGTGGACAAAACGTTTTTTTGGCAGCAAGGATACCTTTAATCATATGACGAAAGCGGGTGGAAAGGATGACTCAAACAACAATCATTCTTAGTTTGGCAGGCCTCATCCTGATAATCATCAATGCCAAAAAAACCGGAAGGCATTACGAAGGATTGAAGTCCGGCCTAAAACAGTTAATCAACGCTACGCCTCTGATAATTGGTGCCTTCCTCTTAGCAGGTATCATTGAGGTTCTTATTCCCGGCGAATTCGTCCAAAACTGGCTGTCCAAGGAAGCCGGTATAAGGGGAGTGGTTCTTGGTTCACTTGGAGGGATGCTCTTGGCTATCGGCCCTTATGCATTTTTTCCCGTCGTATCCTCCATTTGGGCGACGGGTGCAGGCTTAGGAACCTTGGTATCCCTCATTGCAGGCTGGTGTCTTTTGAATCTCAGCCGCATGTCCTATGAGGCCGCTTTCTTTGGAGTAAAATTTTTTGTCTTTAAGCTCATATTCAGCATACCCTTCAGTCTTGCAGCAGGATTTATTGCATATTTTTTGGAGGCAGCCCTCTTGTAGATTTTTCTTTCAAAATCATATTTTCAATAAAAATTGATTGATTTATGCATGGAATTAGTATACAATTTATTTATAGAAACGTTTGCTTAACCATATATTACTTTATAAGGAGGAAATAATGGATAAGGAGAAATTAAGCAAAATGCACTTTTCCACAAGGGCAGTACATGCCGGTTACCAACCAAACGAGTATGGTGCTTTGGCAACTCCGATTTATCAAACATCAACTTTTGTATTTGATTCCGCCGAGCAGGGAGGAAGAAGGTTTGCATTGGAAGAAGATGGCTATATTTACACCCGGCTGGGCAACCCCACATGCAGCCAGGTTGAAGAAAAATTGGCCTGCCTTGAAAATGCCGAAGCTGCAGTTGCAATGGCATCAGGTATGGGTGCCATCACAGCCGTTATATGGTCTTTAGTAAGCGGGGGAGACCACATCGTTGCAGCCAAGACCATGTATGGATGCACCTTTGCTTTTATGAGCCACGGGTTGACAAAATTTAATGTAGCCATAGATTTTGTCGACACTTCGGATCCGGAAAACGTAAGAAGGGCAATGAAGCCGAACACAAAAGTCGTTTATTTGGAAAGCCCGGCAAATCCCAATATGGTCTTGTCCGACATTTCGGAAATTTCGAAAATTGCCCATGAAAACCCGGATTGTAAGGTTGTCGTTGATAATACCTACTGCACCCCTTACATACAAAGACCTCTTGACTTGGGTGCAGACGTTGTGGTTCATTCGGCAACAAAGTATTTAAACGGCCACGGAGATGTAATTGCCGGATTTGCAGCCGGTAAAAAGGATTTCATGGATACGGTTAGATTTTACGGCGTAAAGGATATGACCGGGTCTGTCTTAAGCCCCTTTGATGCATACTTGATAAACAGGGGAATGAAAACCTTGGATGTAAGAATGGAAAGACACTGTTCCAATGCACAAAAAGTTGCTGAATTTCTTGAATCCCATCCTGCAATAGAATGGATAGCCTATCCTGGGCTAAAAAGTTTTCCTCAATATGAATTAGCTAAAAAACAAATGTCCCTGCCGGGAGCCATGATTGCATTTGAAGTTAAGGGCGGCTTAGAAGCAGGAAGAAAACTCATGAATACTGTAGAGCTCTGCTCCTTGGCAGTAAGCTTAGGGGATACCGAGACACTGATCCAGCATCCGGCTTCCATGACCCATTCGCCTTATACTCCCGAGGAAAGGGCTTTGAGCGGCATATCGGAAGGCCTTGTAAGGCTGTCGATTGGTTTGGAGCATCCGGATGACATAATTGATGATTTAAAACAGGCTCTGGATAAAATAGTATAAATTGCAAATGATAAGATACAATAATAGTGTTTAAAGGAGGACCATTATGAGAGCAAGGGTTGACAGGGATGCCTGCATCAGCTGCGGGCTGTGCGAATCAATATGCCCCGATGTTTTTGAATTGGACGATGAAAATATTTCTGTGGTAAAGGTTGACCCCATACCGGCAGAAGCTGAGGCTTGTGCAAAGGAAGCCGAAGAAGAGTGTCCGACAAATGCAATTCACGTAGAATAGAACTGAGCTTAAAGACTGCTTCATATATCAGGTGGAGCAGTCTTTTTGCTTGTTCATGGCCGGCACAGATTTAATTTTCATAATTAAATGTTGAAAAATGAAGGCTTGTTTGCTATACTTTAATCAGGTGGTGAGGGCATGGAATATTTGATAGGAATTGATGCAGGAGGGACAAAATCAGAGCTGACAGCCTATGATTTAAATGATTCTCCCGTATTAAGCTTAATAGGCGGGGCCGGCAATCCCTCAGTAAACTTGGAGAAAACCGTAAACAACTTAATCTCATTGATATATGACTGTGTAACTCAATTGGGAAGAGAAAACTGCCGGCTTATAGCCATCGGGATGGCCGGGGTTGAAACAGGCAACTATGCGGACCTGATTAAGAAATACGTTGAAGGCGCTTTTGAAAACAAGGCTATAGTATTAAATGATGGCGAAATGGCCTGTAAGGCATACTTTGGAGATTCGGACGGAATTTTGGTAATATCGGGGACAGGCTCTTCCTGTTTTTCTCAGAAAAGAGGACAAGGACAAATGGTCGGAGGCTGGGGACACATCTTAGGGGATGAAGGAAGCGGTTATCATACTGTTATGGAGGTTTTTAAAAATATAGTCCATAAATATGACAGGGACCTTCCCTTTGATGATTTAAGCAAGGCTCTGTTAAAAGAAATCGGCGGGTCTTCCCGGTCCGATATAATGAATTTCATATACAGTAACGAAAAAAACAAAATTGCATCTCTTTTCCCAATAATCACTGATTATGCCGAGGAAGGGGATTCATATGCCCGGATGCTTTTAGAGGATGCAGGCAGGCATCTGGCCGAACTTACAGAAGTAGCATACAGGAAGGCCGGTTTCAAAGGGCCCGTAAAAATTGGGCTTAAGGGAGGAATATTCTACAACAGCTCCATCATGCTTTCTGCATATAAGGAGGACTTACATAACAGGCTGAGGTCTTACCAAATAATAGAAGAAGATATATCAGCCACAAGGGCTGTATGCAGGATATATATGGCAAAAAAAGCAGGTGCTCGCTGAGCACCTTTTTTATGCACATTGTTGATTATTAAAATTGTTTATCAGTCGCCGCCAAACAAGTTGCCTATTCCGATGTTTCCGAGCAGGCTTGCCTCACCCTTTGAGCCGGAGCCACCGCCTTTTCTGCTGGCCGAGTAAATTCTGTCAGCTATTCTGCTGAATGGCAGGGACTGGAGCCATACTGTTCCGGGACCCCTTAAGGTGGCAAGGAATAGTCCTTCGCCTCCAAACAAGGCACTTTTTATGTTACCGGCCATTTGAACATCATAGTCTACTCCTTTGGTGAAAGCAACCAGGCATCCGGTATCTAACTTTAGCATTTCTCCCGGAGCCAATTCCTTTTTAACAATTGTACCGCCGGCATGTAAGAATGCAAAACCATCTCCTACCAATTTCTGCATGATGAATCCTTCGCCGCCGAATAGTCCCACACCGATTTTTTTCTGGAAGGCAATGCTTATTTCTATGCCTTTAGCGGAACACAAATAAGCATCTCTTTGACAAACTATCTGTCCGCCGAAATCAGGCAGGTTTACAGGGATTATTTTTCCCGGATAAGGGGCGGCAAAAGCTACAAGCTTTTTGTCGATGCTTGTGTTTGTAAATGTTGCCGTAAATAAATTTTCCCCCGTGAGAACACGTTTACCTGCTGTTGCCAGCATTCCCTTGAAACCCTTGCTTTTTTCGCTGCCGTCACCGAACATGGTATCCATTTCTATGCTGGAATCCATGTACATCATTGCACCCGGTTCAGCCACGATTGTTTCGCCGTAATCAAGGCCAATTTCAACAAATTGAATGTCATCCCCGAAAATCTTGTAATCTACCTCATGAGCTACTCCCATAAATCCTCCTAAAAAAGAATATTTAACCCCTAAATCCAACTATAGGATAGCAAACATTTTCATAAAATGCAATATAAATATCTTGTTTTATGGCTGAGATGTTATATAATAAAGTACATGGTTTTATATAAAATATTATTTTAAGCGGTATAAAATGGAAAGATATGAAGAAATAGAGAGAAGCATTATAAAAAAGTTCAGAAAATCAATTTGGGCTAAGTTTATTTCAGCGATTAAGGAATATAAATTAATACAAGACCAGGATAAAATAGGTGTATGCATATCAGGGGGCAAGGATTCCATGCTCATGGCGAAATGCATGCAGCACCTTCAAAAATACAGTGAAATACAATTTCAAACGGAATACTTAGTGATGGATCCCGGCTACAACGAAATAAATATAAAACGGATCATTGAAAATGCAGAAATTTTAAATATCCCCATCAAGATTTTCAAGACACCCATCTTTGATATAGTTGACAGGGTGGACCAGACACCCTGCTACCTGTGTGCAAGAATGCGGAGGGGTTATTTGTACAGAAAAGCTAAAGAATCAGGCTGCAATAAAATTGCCTTAGGGCATCATTTTGATGATGTAATTGAAACGGTCCTCATGAGCATGCTCTATGCTGCTGAAATAAAGACCATGATGCCCAAACTCCACAGTACAAATCATGAAGGCATGGAGCTTATAAGGCCCATGTATAAGGTTAGGGAAGAGGATATACTTGCCTGGAAAAAATATAATGATCTGCAGTTTATCCAATGCGCCTGCCGGATTACCGAAAAGATTCAAAGAGAAGGCTCAGGCTCAAAAAGGCAGGAAATAAAAGTTTTGATAAATAAATTGAAACAAATCAATCCAAATGTTGATACAAATATATTCAGAAGCGTACACAACGTGAATTTAAATACCCTAATAGGCTATAGGAAAAATGATATCTATCATAATTTTCTTGATGATTATGATGTGAGAAAGAATAATAACACTGGTGCAAATGTTTGAAATTTATAAAAATATTTGCCAGCAGGGATAATTGGAGGGATTTCATTGGCTAGAGGCGGTGGTTCATTTGGAGGCGGCCGGGGAGGAGGCTCATTCGGCGGACGCAGCGGAGGCTCTTTTGGGGGCAGCCGTGGGGGAGGTTCAATAGGACGAAGCGGTGGTTTATTTGGCGGTTCAAGCACAAGAAGCGGGAGTACCGGCACCGGATCAAGCTTTCGCCCTGTATTCAGCCCCATAATTCCCATGGGGGGCGGAGGAGGTTTCGGGCCTCGGAGGTCTTCCGGCGGCGGAGGATGCGGATGCATCTCTATACTTGTTTTAATACTCGTGATTGCTATTGTTTTCATTGTTATTTTTTCAATATGGGGGGCTGTGAATTCTGATGCCGGCAGCAAGATTACCCTATCATCCGTTGAAAGGGTTCCCTTACCGCCCGGGTCTGTTAATGAAACGGGCTACTATACCGATGAGTTAGGCTGGATAACAAATGAATCAAAACTCATCGAGGGCTTAAAATACTTTTATAAAGAAACAGGAGTCCAGCCATACTTATATTTGACTGACACGATTAAGGGTTCTAATTTTCCCACGGAAAGTGATTTGGAATCTTATGCCAACGAATTATATGATGACTTGTTTAGGGATGAAGCCCATCTACTCTTATTATTCTTCGAGTATGATGGTGATTACAGGGGTTGGTATATTGTAGGAACCCAGGCAAAAAGTGTGATTGATGATGAAGCCGGAAGGATTTTGACTGATTATATCGACAGGTATTATTATGACACTAATTTGACCAACGAAGAATTCTTCAGCAAGGCTTTCAAGGACGGAGCAGACAGGATTATGACGGTTACCCGGTCTCCATGGATCACGGTCTTTAAGGTGTTTGGAGTAATTATTTTGGTTATAGTGCTGTTTGTGTGGTGGAAAAAGCACAAGGAACAAAAAAACTTGGAAGCAAAAAGAAGGGAAGAATTACTTAAAACCCCTCTTGATAGATTCGGTGACAAAGAAGCGGAAGACCTGATGAAAAAGTACCAGGATGATAATGAAAAATAAACTGCCGGGAGGCAGGAGAATAAAAGGAGGATAAAATGGCTATATTGGAAAGATTTAGCGATATTATCAAAGCAAACATAAATGTATTGCTGGAGAAGATGGAAGATCCCGAAAAAATGATTGACCAATACCTGGAAGATATGATGAAGGATCTGGCGGAAGTTAAACAAAGTACGGCTGAAGTCATGGCCGAAGAAACACGGACCAAGAGATTAGTTGAGCAAAATGAAGCAGAAGTTGCAAAATATAATGAATTTGCCAAGAAGGCTTTAATGGCAGGCAATGAGGAAGACGCAAAGATCTTCATCAATAAAAAACAAGAGTTGGAAAATGTGGGAGCAGGACTTATGACTGCCTATGCGGCCGCTCATGAAAATGCTATAAAAATGAGGCAGATGCATGACAAATTGACTGCCGACATAGAAGCCTTAAGAGCAAGGCGCCAGGTGATTAAATCCAAGATTAAGGTTGCCAAAACCCAGGAAACATTAAATGAAGCCACCCAGGCTACAAAGAAAATAGCAGGAGCTAAAAGTGCTTTTGAGCGGATGGAAGACAAGGCCAGCAAAATGCTTGATGAAGCAAATGCCATGGCAGAGCTCAACATGGAGCCTATAGATGAAGCAAAGGCTTTAGAAGAAAAGTATGCTTCAATGGGCACTGCCTCGGTGGATGACGAGCTGAAGAAAATGAAAGAAGAGTTAGGATTGGAGTAAAAAGGTATGGGGAGTATCCCCATACCTTTAAACTTTATCACACATTAAACCTGAACAAAACTATATCTCCGTCTTCCATAACATAATCTTTGCCCTCGAGCCTCATGAGTCCCTTTTCCCTGGCAGCTAACATTGAACCGCATTTTACCACATCCTCGTACTTTGTCACCTCGGCACGGATGAAGCCTCTTTCCATGTCCGAGTGGATTTTGCCTGCAGCCTGGGGGGCCTTTGTACCTTTAACGATTGTCCAGGCTCTTGATTCCATAGGGCCTGTTGTAAAAAAGCTTATAAGCCCCAAGAGGCGGTAGCTTGCCCGGATAAGCCGGTCAAGGCCGGATTCTTCAAAACCCATTTCCGCCAGGAATTCTCTCTTCTCATCTTCTTCCAGCTGGGACAGCTCTTCTTCAATTTTGCCGCATATAACCATTAGCTCAGAATTATCTTTGGAAGCGTACTCTCTTACAACTTCCACATATTTATTGGCTGAAGGGTCTAAGAAGTAGTCTTCATCGACATTTGCAACATACAAAACAGGTTTTGCCGTTATTAAGTTAAATGTTTTTAGAATCTTCAACTCCTCGTCCGTATATGGCAGATGGCGGGCCTGGATTTCATTTTCCAAACCTTCAACGATTTTTTTTACCAATTCATACTCAGCCTGCAAGCTCTTATCGTTCTTGGCCATTTTGGAGACCTTATCGAGTCGTTTTGACATGACTTCCAAGTCTGCTAAAATCAGCTCCAATTCGATTATTCCAATATCTCTTTTGGGGTCTATGCTTGATTCCACATGGATTACATTTTCGTCTTCAAAACATCTGACCACATGGACAACAGCCTCCACCTCTCTTATGTGGGAAAGAAATTTGTTTCCCAGGCCTTCTCCCTTGCTGGCACCCTTAACCAGGCCGGCGATATCAAAAAATTCAACAACTGCCGGAACCGTCCTCCCTGAATTGCTCATCTTGGTCAAAAAATCCAATCTTGTGTCCGGAACCTCCACTACGCCGATATTAGGCTCTATGGTGCAAAAAGGATAATTGGCCGAATCCGCGCCGGCTGCCGTAATTGCGTTAAACAAGGTACTTTTACCCACATTTGGAAGTCCCACTATACCTAATTTCATAAATACCGTCCTTTACTTTCAGATCTCCCTGCTAATAAGTTAATTATATAATAATAGATTTTAAAATACAATCTTTAAATATATGCATCGGCAGAGAAAAATACAGACAACTTTTTAGGATTTGAGAGCATATATTTTATTGCCATGAATATTAATAAAATATATAAGACAAATATAGGGGGAAAAAATGTATGAATGATAAACAGATGCAGTCCAATTATATAAAAATCGTAGGGAAAATATACAGCAATTTGGAATTCAGCCACGAAGTATTTGGAGAAAAATTTTACGAGTTTTTTATAGAAGTGCCGAGACTAAGCGAGACCAAAGACATCCTGCCTGTTATTATATCCGAAAGGATAATTCATGATATAAATATGGACATTGGAAATTATATAGTTCTTGAAGGACAGTTCAGATCTTACAACAGATATGAGAATTCAACCAATAAGCTTTTATTAAGGATATTTGTAAGGGATATATATGTTCCCGACGAAAATGAGCTTGAGGAAATGAAAAGGCACCCCAACGAAGTTTTTTTAAACGGCTATCTCTGCAAAGAAACTAAATTCAGAACAACCCCCTTCGGGAGGGAAATAACGGATATGCTGATTGCTGTCAACCGGTCTTACAACAAGTCCGATTACATACCTTGCATTGCATGGGGGAGGAATGCAAGGTATTGCGAAAAATTAGAAGTGGGTGACCACATAAAGATTTGGGGGAGGATCCAAAGCAGGAAATATCAAAAGAAAACCGAAAATGATACCTATGAAACGAAGACGGCCTATGAAGTGTCGGTCACGAAAATGGAGCATATAAAGAGTGACAACAACAGGAAAAAGAATGAAGCGGAATCGGAATCATAATATAAGAAATTCAAGAAACCGGCAAGGTTTCTTTTTTACATGTGAAAATATTTTATTTATTTGACAAGTATGTTACAATAAAATAAAAATCAGAAAGATTTAAGGGAATGAACATGAGACTAATTTTGGCAGAAAAGCCTTCCGTAGGGAAGGATTTGGGAAGAGTATTAAACTGTAATAAGGCAGGAAACGGTTTTTTGGAAGGAAAAGAAAACATTGTTACATGGGCCTTGGGACACCTGGTAACCTTAGCTGACCCGGAAACCTACAATTCAAAATATGCTAACTGGGAATTGGAGGACCTGCCCATAATCCCCAAAACAATGAAGACAAAAGTAATCAAACAAACAAGGAAGCAGTTTAATACCGTTAAAGAACTGATGCTTCGAAATGATGTAAATGAAATCGTAATTGCAACCGATGCCGGAAGAGAAGGGGAGTTGGTGGCAAGGTGGATTATAGAAAAAGCAGGTGTAAAAAAACCTATCAAGAGATTATGGATTTCATCCGTTACGGATAAGGCCATAAGGGAGGGTTTTAGCAAGCTCAAAGACGGACGTCTGTATGAGGGCCTTTATGCCTCTGCCCTGGCCAGGGCTCAAGCAGATTGGATTGTGGGCATAAACGCAACCAGGGCTTTGACTACAAAATATAATGCCCAGCTGTCATGCGGGAGGGTTCAGACTCCCACTCTCGCAATGATAAAAGCTTTGGAAGACGAAATAAGGGATTTTAAGCCCGTAAAGTATTACGGTATAGAGGTGGAGGCCGAAAACTTTAAATTCCTATGGCATGATAAAAATGACAACAGGATATTTGACACAGCAAAATGCGACGGGATTATGGAAGCCATAAAGGGGAAAAGACTGGAAATTGTGAATATATCCAGGAAAAAGGCACTTACATACCCCCCTCTTTTGTATGATTTGACCGAGCTGCAAAGAGATGCAAATAATATTTACGGTTTTTCCGCAAAGGAAACCCTGGCCATTATGCAGACCCTTTATGAGCGTCATAAAGTTCTGACATATCCCAGAACCGATTCAAGATATTTAACCGATGATATTGTTGAAACCTTAAAGGACAGGGTAAGGGCAGCAAGCGTGGGGCCATATTCAAAAATAGGATTGAGGTTAAGCACTAATACTATTAAACCTAATAAGAATTTCGTCAACAATTCAAAGGTTTCAGACCATCATGCCATCATACCCACTGAACAAAGGGCAGTTTTAGCCGATATGACAGACAGGGAAAGAAAAATATTCGACTTGGTTGTGAAAAGATTTTTTGCAGTATTATCAGACCCCTTCGAATATGAAAAAATAATTCTGACAGCTAAAATCGATAAGGAAGACTTTACTTCCTCGGCAAGGATAACACTTAAAGCCGGCTGGAAGGAAATATACGGAAACTATGAGGATGAAGAAATACCTGATGAGCATTCACCGGAAGAATTGAATAAATTGAAAAAGGGCTTTTTAGATATAAGGTCAATTCAGAAAATCAGGGGAGAAACTAAACCGCCGGCAAGGTTTACGGAAGCAACCTTGCTGTCTGCCATGGAAAATCCCGTAAAATACATGAATGATGCAGACAAGGACCTAAAAAAGACAATCGGCCAGGCAGGAGGTCTGGGAACAGTTGCAACCAGGGCAGATATAATTGATAAATTATTTAAGAGCTTTGTGATTGAGAAGAAAGATAAATACATCTACACAACATCCAAGGGAAGGCAGCTTTTGGAGCTGGCTCCCAAAGACTTGAAATCTCCGGTTTTGACTGCCGAATGGGAGCAACAGCTCAATGAAATTGCCAAGGGCAGTTTGGACAAAAATAAATTTTTGGATGATATGGTCGATTATACGAAATTAATCATAAAGGAAATCAAAAATAGCGGCAAAGAATATGTCCATGACAATGAGACGAGAGAAAAGTGTCCCAATTGCCGGGAATACCTCTTGGAAGTCAAAGGCAAAAAAGGAACCATGCTGGTATGCAAAAACAGAGAGTGCGGTTACAGGAGGGGGATTGCTCAAATTACCAATGCAAGATGTCCCAACTGCCATAAAAGGTTAGAGCTCAAGGGAGAAGGAGAGGGCAAGATTTTTGTGTGCTCTTGCGGTTTCAGGGAAAGGCTGTCAGCATTCATGAAAAGAAAAGAAAATGAAAAAGATTCCATATCAGGCAGGGAAGCAGCCAAGTATTTGGCAAAACTGAATAAAAAAGCAGACGAAAACATCAATACCGCTTTAGCTGATGCTCTAAAGAAACTTAAGCTTTGACAGGAGATAAATGCAATGAATATTATACAAGAGAAGAATAAAATAACAATTCATGATATAAAAGATTTCGATGCAAACCACATTTTTGAATGCGGCCAATGCTTCAGGTGGAATAAGGAAGAAGACGGGTCTTATACGGGAATGGTCAAAAATAAGGTTATAAACGTAAAACAGGATGGGGATAGGGTTGAATTTAACAATATTGATGATTTTGAAACCATAAAAGAATATTTTGACCTGGATACCGATTACGGAGCGGTAAAAAAAGCCTTGAGTTCCGATGAAATCATGCAGGAAGCCATCAAGTTCGGCTATGGCATAAGAATTTTAAGGCAAGATGAATGGGAAACCATGATTTCTTTTATGATTTCAGCCAACAACAGGATTCCCATGATAAAAAGAGTGATAGAAAATTTGTCTACTTGCTTTGGAGATTATATTTGTTCTTTTAGGGGAAAGGATTATTACACCTTTCCAACCCCAGAAAGTTTGGCAGCTGCCCCTGTAGAGAAAATTCTTGAGTGCAAGGCAGGATTCAGGTCTCCCAGGATCAAGGAGGCAGCAAGCAGGTTTTTAAAGGAAAGAGAGACGATTTACAACATAAGAAACATGACTTATGATGAAGGCTTGGCTTACCTGAAAACCTACAGCGGAATAGGGGACAAGGTAGCTAACTGCATCCTCTTGTTTTCCATGAGACATTTCGATACTTTTCCGGTTGATGTCTGGATAAGGAGGATCATGCAGACTCTTTACTTAAGCAAGAATACAAGGGATGAAGAAATAAAAAAATTTGCCGAAGAAAAGTTCGGACATTATTCAGGCCTTGCCCAGCAATATCTATTTTTCTACGCCCGGGAAAACAAGATAGGCAAATAATTAAAAAATGATACAAGCTTTCTATGCAGATTATTTTTCTGCATAGTTTTTATATCTAAATTTTTGTAGTTTTGCAAATTAAATCATAGGTTAATCATTATGTTTCAGGTAAACATAAAATATATAAAATATTAATATCGGTGATAATATGACAATTACAAATACAAGCTGGAATTTAGTGAACACCTATGCCGGGCTTCCGGACTTTTTTTATTCCAAAATTGATTTGAGCAAGGTAAGTTCACCCCATTTAGTGGTTTTAAACAATGATTTAGCAGAGCATTTAGGTTTGGATACAGATGAGCTAAAAAGCCGGGAAGGAGTGGCTGTTTTATCAGGGAATGCCCTGCCTGAAGGGTCCATACCCCTTGCATTAGCCTATGCCGGCCACCAATTCGGTTATTTTACCATGCTTGGAGACGGCAGGGCCATGCTTTTGGGAGAGCAGGTCACTCCACATGGTATTTATGACATTCATTTAAAGGGCTCGGGAAAAACCCCATATTCAAGGGGAGGTGACGGCCGGGCTGCACTAAGCCCCATGCTCAGGGAGTACATCGTAAGCGAAGCCATGCATAATTTAAAGATACCCACAAGCAGGAGCCTGGCTGTGGTAACAACAGGAGACTATGTATTAAGAGAGAAAATTCTTAAAGGGGCGGTATTAACCCGTACGGCAAGGAGCCACATCCGGGTGGGTACATTTGAATATGCGGCTTATTTCGGAACCGAAGAAAATGTAAGACAATTAGCGGATTACACAATTGACAGGCACTACAGGGAAGCGGCCAAGGAGGATAATCCATATCTTGGCTTATTGAAGGAAGTTGTTAAGAGGCAGGCATCATTGATTGCAAAGTGGCAGCTCATAGGTTTTGTCCACGGTGTGATGAACACGGACAACATGGCAATAAGCGGAGAAACAATAGATTATGGTCCCTGTGCATTCATGGATGCATATGATCCGGAAATAGTTTACAGCTCAATCGACACTTACGGCCGCTATGCCTACAAGAATCAGCCCCGGATGGGCCTCTGGAATTTATCAAGGTTTGGTGAAACTCTTTTGCCCCTCATTCATGAAAACAGAGATAAGGCAGTTCAGCTTGCCCAAGATGCGGTTAATGAATTTTACGATTTATACCATAAGGCTTGGATATCCGGTATGAGGTCAAAGTTAGGAATATTCAATGAGGAAGCAGGGGATGAAGAACTTGCGGAAGACCTTCTAAATATAATGCATAAAAATATGGAAGATTACACAAATACTTTTCTTGCCTTAACTTTTAGCGGCACATTGACAAAGGAGACGAGAGAGTTTAAAGAATGGCAAGAGAAGTGGCAGGCTCGTCTTCACAGACAAAGACAAACAAAAGAGGAAGTATTTGAATTAATGAAAAATTCAAATCCCGGGGTCATACCTCGCAATCACAGGGTAGAAGAAGCTTTAAGGGAAGCTGATGAAAAAGGGGACTACAGTGTCATGGAAAATTTAATCAGAGCTTTGTCAAACCCCTTCGCCCATAGACCTGACCAAAAAGAATATGCAGCCCTTCCGCCCCCGTCATTTTGCAATTATAAAACATTTTGCGGGACTTAGGGGGAATCTGTACCACGGCCGGGTATTGCCGGCTGCAAGATGAAATAAAAATTCGGTTCCCCGGTGATGCCGATATCTCTTAAATACACATTATAAGTGGTTGTTATATCAGGATAAATAGGAACACTGAATATAAGCGCGGGACAAAAGCCCTGAGCCCGAACAGACACATTGTACATTTCATTTTCATCGGTCAAGACCGGCAGCTCAAAGACAGAAACCGACCCATTTTCATCTGAAGTGTCAGTAGCTAAATAATAACCGGAACCGGATTCTTTGTAATAACCCCCTATAACCAATTTTGACACTATCACAAGGGCACCGGCAACAGGGGTTCTTTGGACATGGCGGTATACATTAAGCTTCAGAAAACCGGTTGCCGCCGGTTCGACGGTGTCACAGAATCTCATTTTCATGAATAACCTCCATAAGACTTAATAAAAACTTTTATGAAACTCGTCATATTCATGATATGATATAAGTTGAATTATGGTTCAAATATAAAAAAGTAAAATCATTTGAAGTCACCATTGACAAAAACCATCCTTAAGCTTATAATGTTAATGTTGTCGGGGTGTGGCGAAGTTTGGTATCGCGCATGGTTCGGGACCATGAGGCCGAAGGTTCAAATCCTTTCACTCCGATTTTACTGAATGGATGCCGGCAGAAAATTTGCCGGCATCTGTTTTTTCTGAGTTGGAGGAGGACTGTCATGACTTCGGAAGAAAGAAGAAAACAAATCGAGGAAATACTTAGCAATAATTTAGACCCTGTTACTGCCTCTTATCTAGCCAAAGAGTTTTCCGTAAGCCGCCAAGTTATTGTGGGAGATATTGCCATCATGCGGGCAGGAGGGATAAAAATAACGGCGACTCCAAGGGGATATGTATTAGAAAGGGAGGCTGACAACCAAGTGGTATTTACGGTTGCCTGCTGCCATGATAAAAAGACCCTGGGGGAGGAACTCTATGCTATTGTCGATAACGGCGGCCTAGTCCGGGATGTTACCGTTGAACACCCCATTTACGGAGAAATAGTCGGTGAACTGCAAATCGGGTCAAGATATGATGTAGACCTATTTTTGAAAAAAGTGGCAGATAATAAGGTTCAACCTTTGTCCAAGCTAACGGACGGGATTCACCTCCACACCATAAAATGCAAGGATGCAGAAACAAAAAAAAGGATAATTAATGTATTAAAAGCTAAAAATATTCTTTTGGACCAGGAATAGGGCATAAACCACAGAAGCATCCATATTGACAAGAGTAAAAAATTACAGTATAATTTGTCCATAAGTGTCAAGACACATGACAAGACAATACAATACAAGGTCGAAAGGATAGAAGAATGAATAGAAATAATAATTACTCAATGGTAGTATCTGCCCTTCTATGCGCAATCGGAACAGTGATTCCCATAATATCACCCCTTAAAATAACCTTGGAGCCGGCATCCTTTACCCTTGCCTCCCATGTGGCGATTTTTATTGCTATGTTTATTTCACCTGCTACAGCCTTATTTGTTGCAGTCGGAACGACAGCGGGATTTTTTTTGGCCGGATTCCCCTTAGTTGTAGTTTTAAGGGCAGGAGCCCATATTATTTTTGCAGGGGCAGGAGCCATATATTTGAAAAAACATCCGGATGCCTTAAAATCCTTTAAATCATCCCAAATATTTTCCTTTGCCCTTGGTTTGGTCCACGGCATAAGCGAAGTCCTTGTGGTAATGCCTTTTTATTTCGGAAACAACATGTCTACCGCATATTACGCCAAAGGTTTTGTAGTTTCCGTTATATTGCTGGTAGGTCTTGGAACAGTCATTCACAGTATGGTGGATTTTTATATTGCCCGGGCGATTTGGAAGCCGGTTACTAAGGCTGTCAGACTTCCCTTTGATATCAGCGTCAAATATAACTTATAGACTTGAGCTTTAAAAGACTGTTTCCCCAGGATGACAAGTAAGGAATATATTGACATCAAACTGAGACTGGAGACAGTCTCTTTTATTTTGTAATACTTATATACTTGTGCTATAATGTACTATAAAAACATAGGGAGCAAGCATGGAATTAATTATTGCAAACAAGGAAAAAAGAAAAGACTTCTTAGACTTTTATAAAAAACAATATAACCATGATTTAAAAAGAGATACCCTGTCGGGCATGCTGAAGAAGATTTTGTACGGCAGGTCAGTCCTTAATGCTTCTGTTGATACCGAGCCTGTCATGGTGGTAGAGAACAATCAAGTAATAATGGTATCTATTCTTGCCCACGCCCAAAGGATGCCGGAATACCTGCAAATAACCTTCTTTGAATCCGAAAAATACAACATGGATGCCTTTAAGCTGATTTTAGACAGGGCTCTTGAAAAGGCCGGGGAAAAGAAGGCTTCTAAATTAACAGGGTCCCTTAACATGCATGTTAATTACGGCCTTGGTTTTTTAGCAAGGGGTTTCGATAAAAGGCAAAGTTTCGGGTCCCCTTACAATCCTGAATTTTATAATTATTATTTTGAAAACAGCGGTTTTGAAACTATTAAGATGGTAAGTTACAAAAAGAATATGGTTGACTCCCCTCCCCTCATAAGGGAGGAAGTAAGGGAGAAGCTTAATAAAATATACAGGGTGAGGGAAGCAGATTTCAAGAATTTTAAGAAGGAAATAGAGGTGTATACAAAAATTAACAATGAAGCATTCAGCAATCATTTGTTTTATTATACCAGAAAGACGGAAGAGGATTATGAGCTCTTCAAGGAATTAAAATACCTATTGAGGGAAGAAAATTTAATCTTTGTGGAGAAACTTGGGGTACCTGTAGGTTTCATGCTATGGTATCCTGACTATAACGAACTAATAAATAAAGGCGAAACCCCAGGCATAAAAACCGTGGTGAAGAACAAATTATTTTCTGACAGGATAAAAACATTTAAAATAGTTGAAATGGGGGTTATTCCCGGTGAAAGAAACAAGGGGGCCATCCTTGCCTTGTTTGATTATTGTTATAAATCCACCAAGGGAAGGTATGAATCAATGGAATCAAGCTGGATACTGTCTGAGAATATTAAATCAAAAAGTTTTGGCATGAAATGGGCGGATGAAGAATTTAAGCATTATAAAGCCTATGTTAAGGATCTCATATGATAATTTACAGAGCCGATGAACTTAAATTTGCAAAAACATATGAATTAAATGAAGAATATATTGAATTGTTGTCCCTCCTTGAAAAAATAAATCCCTGCAACCAGTATTATGAAGCCGGGGAGGACTATCTAATCATCAGCTATGAGATAAAACTAAATCTCTTTAATTTCAGAAATTTGCCCCCCTTAGCCGTGAAGGCTCAGATTATAGGGCTTCCCCTGTCCTTATCCCATAAGGGCTACTTTGGAGATTTAAACAAGGTACTTGAAGCCGTAAAGAAAAGGAAGGGATTGAAAATAATTTTGAATGCCGATGAAGAAATCATTAAAGGCGGGAGGACCTTGTCTACTTTTGTGTTTGGAAACCGGTTTGAAAACTTTGATGATTATTTAAACAAATTGAGGAGTCCATACAGAAGGCGTATTAACAAAGCCCTCAAATGCAGGAATAAGTTAAGAATCAACAAAATTCGAAACAGGGATTTCAATGAAGACCATTACAGGCTGTATTTAAGCATAATGAAAAGAACCGATAACCCCTTGGAAACCCTGCCGATTGAATTTTTCCAAGAGTATGAAGCCGAAATTTATGAGTTTACTGACAAGGACACAAGGGAGATTGTGGGCTTCATACAGTTAAAGGAATTCGACGGCCGCCTTTGCTTCATGTTTGGAGGATTTAACAAGGCCGATGTAAAAAAATACGATTTATATTACAACATGCTTTTGAAGATTGTTGAAACAGGTATCGCAAAGAAGGTTAATTTAATAGAATTCGGCCAGACAGCGGAAGAAAGCAAGCTGAAAATCGGATGCAGGGAAGTTGAAAAGTATCTTTATGTTCATCACAGCAATTATATCATAAACTATATAATACAAGAGTTGGTTTCCTTTGTGTCATACAGACCCTACAAGAGAAGTCATCATGTTTTTAAGGAATGAGACTATGGTAGTATTTTTAGAAAAAGTAAGAGTTAAAACTACATTTTCAATTTTTGACCCTGTGAGGGTTGAGCCTTTGGAATTATGTTATTTGAAGGCAGTATTGAATAAGATGAATGCTGAGGCCTATATCCTTGACAGGAAGTTCGGCTTTAGCCCCCCCGAAGGCCTTGCCCCTGACCTTATAGTGCTTACAGGCTATAATACGGCAGAAAATGAAATCATAAGGGTTTCGTCAGCTTACAAGAAAAAATATCCCCGGGCGAAAATAATAGCAGGGGGAGTTCATGTGCAGGAAAATGCCGAATATTTCAGGGTCGATACCATAGATTACGTCTTTCATTCGCCAAGCTTAAGAACTTTTGAAATATTGATTGAAAAGATTGTCAACCATGATGAAATACCTTTAAACCATGGGGTTGATTCGCAACTTAAGGAGGGCTGGCACTTAGGAAAAAAAGAAAGCATTTATGAGGATGAAGGCATCAAACCGGACAGGGACTTTTTTTATGCAGCCAAGCCAAGGCTTAAGTATCTTGATAAAAGAAAGGTAGCCCTCGTAAAGTCATCTGTGGGCTGTCCCTACAAGTGCTCTTTTTGCTACTGCCGGCTTCTTAACAATGGCCACTTCATACCTGCCGACTACGAAAAAATGATAGAAGAAATGGAAACCATAGATGCGGATTATTACTGGGTGGTTGATGATGTGTTGTTTTCTACACGGGATGAGGCTCTGAAATTTATAGATATAATGGAGAAGAGGGATTCCACCTTAAATATTATAGGTTACTTAAGGGCAGATTTCATATGCAGAGAAAGGGACTTGTTAAAGAAGCTCCGAAATGCGGGAATCCGTGAGGTTATCACAGGCTTTGAGGCAACCGTAAACAGTGAGCTTAAGGAATATAAAAAAACAACCGACGCCGCATCCTACCCCTTGGCTATAGCCTTGCTTAAAGAAAGCGATATTGACCTGACAGCCTTATTTATGGTGCAGCCGGATTACGGACTGAAAGATTTCAATACTTTGAGAAAGTTTATTAAATCAAATAAAATAGATGTGTATACCCTATCAATCATGACTCCCCTAAAAAAGACAAAGCTCTATGAAGAAAAGGAAGATCTCCTGATAGATAAAAGACCGGAAAGGTATGATTTTTTGCATTTGGTATTAAGACCCAAACTGCCGAAGTTCATATTTTATGCCTTGTTTTACGGACTCCACATCAGGCTTCTAAGTTCAAAAAGGGTGAGAGGATTTCTATTTAATCGGAGCAGGTGAGCATATGTTTAATATATGGGATTATTGGGCAGGCAGATACGACAGGTTGTGGGTGCAAAAGTATTCCCTCAAACCCACAAGAGAATATATAATCAAAGCCCTTTCAAAATACAAAAATACAGAAGGATTAAGGGTATTGGACTTAGGGTGCGGTCCCGGGGAATTAATAAGGGACCTGACAAGGGAATTTAAGAACCTTGATGTTACAGGTCTTGATTTTTCCGAAAGAATGATTGAAATTTCAAAGGAGAGGAATCCTTCGGCCAAACACTTGTTAATGGATGCATCAGATTTAAATGTTTTGGATGAGGAATACGACATAATAATATCCACCCATTCAATTCCTTATTATAAGGAGCCGGGGGATGTATTCAAAAACCTGTACAGGATACTTAAGCCTGACGGAAGAATATTTGCAGTCTTTGCCAGCGGCAACAGCCTCTATGACAAATTAATATTAGGCTTTGTGAAGCTTACCACAGGCAGGGCAAACTATCCCTCGGATATTGAATTCAGAAGAATCATATCTCCCTTTTTCAAGGTTGAGAATTTAGAAATAATCAGGAAGAAGTTTTTTATGCCTCGAATAGGAGCATATACACTAATAAAGGTGAAGTCATGAAAATACTTTTGGTGAGGCCCAAACCTCATAAAGAAACCATAGGCCTGCAGCATGTGATGATTTGTGAGCCCTTGGAATTGGAATACTTGATATCAAATATACCTGATGATATCAAAAGTGAAACGGAAGCGGAAATTGTGGACATGATACTTGAAAAAGAAAGCTTTGAAGACATCCTGTCCAAGAAGAAGCCCGATTTCATCGTATTTACAGGTTATATCACCCATGTGGGAATAATAAAAGAGATGGCGGAAAGGGCCAAGACCATGATGCCTTGGGTTAAGACAGGTGTTGGGGGAGTTCACGCAGAGGTTGTTCCTGAGGACTTCAGGTCGGAATATATAGACTTTGTTTATGATAAAAACGGAATAGACGGTTTTAATCTAACCTTGAGGGGCTTGATAAATAAGAAGGACCCGGAAGAAATAAAAGAAGAAATCAATAAGGGCCTTAAGAAAAACACCTTTGACTACAAATATCCGGACAGAAATTCGGTGAAGAAGTACAGAAAGAAATATTATTACATGTTTCACAACCCTTGCGCCTTGATAAAAACATCTTTCGGCTGTCCTTACAAGTGCTCCTTTTGCTTTTGCAGAGAAATTACGGCCGGCCAGTATTTCACCCGCGAAATAGAGGATATTATAAAAGAATTAGCTTCAATAGAGGAAGAGGAAGTATATATAGTGGATGACGACTTCCTGTATGACAGGAATAAGCTTAAAAACTTCATTGCTGAACTTAAAGCAAATAAGATAAAAAAGAAATTCTTGGTTTACGGGAGGGCTGATTTCATTGCAGAAAACAAGGATATTATTTTAGACTTAAAAACCATTGGCCTCCAGGCTGTAATAGTCGGAATAGAATCCGTAAGGCCGGGGGATTTAAAAGGCTACAAGAAGGGGACGACGGCCGAAATAAATGAAAAATGCATACAGATACTCAGGGAATCAGATATAGAACTGTATGCAACCCTGATTATTCCGCCGGATTTCAGGAAAGAAGACTTTAAACACTTAGTCGCCTGGCTTAGGAAGCTAAATGTAAGATTTGTCAATCTCCAGCCCCTAACCCCCCTACCGGGAACAGATATATTTGATGAATATAAAAGGTCTATCCTGGCAGAAAGGCAGAGGTTCCAGGTATGGGATATGGCACATGTCCTTTTAAGGCCTGAACATATGAGCATCAGGGCTTTTTATTGGGAAATCTTAAAAGCCTATTACAAGGTGGTCATGAGACCTAAGCATTTATTATATTTAATCAAAAAATACGGCTTGAAAGCAAATTTAAAAATGCTTGCGGGTTCAAGCCTGATTAGCTTTCAGTATTTACAAAAGATAGTAAGGAGACCCTGATGAAAAAAATATTATTGATACAGCCAAGCCCCTATGACAAAAATCATAAGCCTGTCAAGAAAAACAAATTGTATTTTGTGGGACTGGCCATGCCTTTATTGGCAGCCATGCTGCCTGAAGGCTGGGATGCGGAAATTGTTTTAGAAATAATCGAGGATATTCCTTTTGATACGGATGCGGAATTAATCGGAATAAGCACCATGGGACACGGGGTCATCCGGTCTATAGATATAGCCAGGGAATTCCGTGAAAGGGGAAAGACAGTAATATTTGGCGGTTACATGGCAAGCATAATGGCAGAAGAGGCCTTGAAGCACTGTGACAGTCTTGTTGTGGGGGATGCTGAATTGGTATGGCATGACCTGATAAGGGATTACGAAGAAGGAAAGCTTAAAAAAATATATGAAAAAAATTTGGAGAAGGGGTTCTTTTCAACTCCCTTGCCCCGTTTTGATCTGATTGTCAATAAAAAAATAGGGGATTTTCTGCCGGTCCAGGCAGGAAGAGGCTGTCCCAACACATGCAGTTTTTGCTCCGTTGCCTGCCTCTATAAGGGGTCTTATATCAAAAAACCGCTAAAAGAAGTCGTGAGGGATATTAAGCAGGTAAAGGACCTGGGCTTTAAAAAGTTCCTTCTCTTGGACGACAATATTTTTTCGGACAGGGAATATTTGGACAAACTATTGATGGAAATAAAAAGTTTAAAAATGGAATGGATGAGCCAGTGTGATATCCGTATAGGACGGGATGATGAGCTTTTGAAAAAACTTTCGGACAGCGGGTGTACAACTTTAAGCTTCGGACTCGAAAGCATTTCAAAGGAAAGCTTGAAAGGCATGAATAAGGCCTGGGCTAATCCCGATGAATATCCTGACCTTATAAAAAACATCCACTCTTACGGCATAGATGTTTCAACGGAAATGGTTGTAGGGGGAGAGGGAGACACCCTGCAATCCATAAGGGATACAAAATTCTTTATCGAAGACAATAAAATAACAGTACCCAGGTTTTATATACTGACACCCATTCCCGGGACCAAATTTTTTAAGGATATGGCAGAGGAAGGAAGGATTATCAGAGAAGATATTTACTCCTTTGACGGAAGGGAGGCAGTCCACCTGCCCA
The DNA here is from genome assembly GCA_012520455.1 of Tissierellia bacterium. GTDB lineage: Bacteria > Bacillota > Clostridia > Tissierellales > Sedimentibacteraceae > Sedimentibacter. Next base: position 3,019 of record JAAYOE010000041.1, on the reverse strand, counting down.
AAAACATGACCCCCGGTGAGTTGACAGCTGCCTATTGGGACTTGTATGAATCCTTGTTCACCTTGAGGTCAATTTTAAAGAGGAATGTATTCAGAAAGGAATTCATGAGAAAACCCGGAAAGTATTTATTTTATCTGCTTGTTAATTTATTCTACAGGTATCAGGTAAAAAATCGTATTACACCAAATATATATTGAGAAAATCAGGATGATGATAATTTAGGAGTAAAAAATGAGAATACTCTTGGTAAGACCGCCGAGAATTAAGCAGGCGATTACGCTTAGCGACTTCATGTTTTCGGAGCCCTTGGGCTTGGAAATGATTTACGGTACCTTAAAGGAAGACCATGAAGTCGAAATATTCGATATGATGATTGAACAAAAAAGCTTAAGTGTAAAAATAAATGAATTTATGCCCCACGTGGTTGGAATAACATCCCTCTGCATTGATGTTTTCAAGGTTTTGGACCTTTGCAGGGAAGCGAAAGAAATGAGTCCGGCCATCATAACGGCTGTGGGAGGGACCCAGGCTTATTTGGACCCGGAAGGTTTTTATGATGATCATGTGGATTATATTTTCGAATATACAACAAGGGCAAACTTAAAGACCTTCTTTGCTTCAATAAATGGAGGAGAGACAGGGTCAATGGACGGAATCAGGTCAAAGCAACTATCATATAAATCCACCGGCAAAAAAGGGAGAAATGAATACATGCTGCCTGACAGGATGTCTACCGAAAAATACAGGCAGGATTATTCCTATTTTGGTTACAAGCCGGCTGCAATCATGGAGTTTGGCACAGGATGCCAAAAGGTATGCGATTTTTGCCTGAGGTGGAGGATTGAAGGGTCAAAAGAAAAACTTATAAATCTTGAACTTACCGAAAATGATTTAAGAAATATTAAAGAACCAACCATAATGTTCATCGACAATGATTTTTTGTGCAGTGAAGAAAAACTCATAAGTTTTATCACTCTTGTCAAAGAGCTTAATTTAAAAAAGAACTACATCATGTACGGGTCTGTCGAAGGTGTCATCCAATATGAAAAGTATTTAAAGCTCTTGCGTGAAATCGGCCTGAAAGCCCTCCTTGTAGGATATGAAACATTTAAGGATGATGAATTGTCAGCTTATCATAAAAGCTCCTCGGCAGATGATAATATAAGGGCTGCTCAAATATTGAGAAAATACAAGATTGATGTCTGGGCCTCCTTTATGGCTCATCCGGACTGGGATAAAAAAGACTTTGACTCTCTCAGAAAATATATTAAAAAACTGAAACCTCAAATAACCACCATAAGCCCCCTTACCCCCTTTCCCAACCTGCCTATGTTTAAAGTTTTTGAAGACAGACTTTTGTACGCCAGGGAGGATTACGAAAGATGGAGCTTTGGCCAGGTGATGGTAAAACCTTCGAAGATAAGCTTGAAGGAATACTATTACGAATTATTGAAAACAAACCTATATGTGAATATTTTTATCAATAAGAATACGGAAATGATTAAGAAGTACGGGATAAAGAATATTTACAGAATATTAAAGGGGTCCCTTAAGGCGGTAAAAAAGTACAGGGCCTTGATGAATGAATAAAAACCACGAATTCGTGGTTTTTATTATTTGTACTTATTCTTCCATTTTCCGTTACCAGCCTATATGAACCTTTATCTTGTGAAACTATTCTCCCGATGCTTAAATCGTACAATTTTGACTCAGTAATGAATCTTTCACTGAGTCCGTAATCTTTCATATCAATTTTACCCAATCTGTCCTCCTTATAATAATTATCGGAGGCTTACCTCCGTCGGTGCATATAATTTTTTATTATAATAAATCATAAGACAACACTCCCTTCGGATTATATTAGCAAAAAAAGGTATTGCTACAAGGAATTTTACTATATGCCGTTAAAATAATCAATTTATATTTTGATTTCTTTAATAGATTCATATAAATATGCAATAATAATCAAAAGACATCAATTAAAGAAAGGAAAGACCATGGATAAGAAGTTTGAAGAAATCAAAGAAAAGTTTATAAATGCAGACTTGGAGGAGAAAATAAGGATATATACCACAAGCCGGGGCCTGACCGTAGAACAGTTTAAGGAGCTTTTGGCATATTTTCCGATAAAGCATTTGGATAGGCTTGAAGAGGCGGTAAACCGGGTGTAGCCGTCTCCGATTTATAAAGGACACACCTTTGGTATAAAACACCCCAAATTGGAAATAATTCCATTGGGGTGATTTTATGATTAAGGATAATAAAATAAAAAGAATTTATGTTAAAGAAGCATTGGTAAATAAGAATTATCTGAGCTACAGAATAGATTTGATGCTGTTTAAAGTACTCATAAGCCTTGCTGTTCTCATCTTGACCTATCTGACATACCTGGACCTCATCCTGTCTCTCTTGACAGGATCTTTGGTATTCTCCGTAATAACCTTGGTAAATAAAATAAAGGTTGAAAAAAAGAACGAAAAGGGCAGAGAACTCCTCTTAAAAAAGGTCAAGCAGGAATATTTCTCATCCAAAATCGAGGAAATGCAGCCAAGTGATTTTGAATTACTGATAAGACTGTTTTTTAACAAGGAAGGCTACAAGAATATAATAAAAAAGGGAAGGTCTTTGTACTTGGCTGAAAAAGAAGGCTACATAAGCTGCATAAAGATATTTAAGCTTTTTGACGGGACGGAAATCGAAAAAATTGATGTGAGAAGCCTTTTGACTTTTATGGGAAACAGCGGTATCAGGAAGGGTTTCTTGGTTGCTGCCTGCGGTATAAGCCAAGATGCAGAAAAGCTTATCGAAAATCTCAAGGATAAGTTCGAAATAAACCTGATAGATATAGAAGGATTGTATTCTTTAGCCGAAAAAAACAAAATTCTGCCTGAGGAAGCCTTTTTCCACAAGATGTTGAATGATAAAAAAACCATTAGTAAAAAAGAACTGAAGGAGAATGTTCTTGATATAAGGAAAGTTTACTTGTATATTGCCGCTTCTGTTTTCTTTTACATGTCCT
>JAAYOE010000005.1 GCA_012520455.1 Tissierellia bacterium | reverse complement strand
GCGCTATAGCCAAGTGGTAAGGCACAGGTCTGCAACACCTAGATCTCCAGTTCGAATCTGGATGGCGCCTCCAAAATATTTTTTGCACCCTTAGCTCAGTTGGATAGAGTGTTCGACTACGAATCGAGAGGTCGTGGGTTCGAATCCCCCAGGGTGCACCAAATAAGACAGCAGATATTGATAGAAATATCTGCTGTTCTTTTTTTACCTAAAATCCCTTGATTTCAAGGGGTTTTCAGCCTTTCAAGGCATAAAGCAGCCCGCCCCGGAGTCACTTCCGGGACGGGTTTTTCTTGTTTTCGGCGGCCTGTGCGTATTGCCTCAAATGTAATGGTTTGCGTTGTGGGTAAAATCTGGCTTAAGTAAAAAGACGGCAGTCCTTTTTAGGACTGCCGCAGGATAATAATATGTTTTTGAAAATGGCATTTTTATATTATTCGATGATATTATTGTCTATCAACTGCAGAGAAACAGGTTTAGCGCCTTCATAGATAATCTCCCAAGCAGTCTGTTCTTCGCTCCACGGCACACATGAATACAGCATCTGATTGTCGTTTGTAAATGAGTAAAATTCACATTCCGAATCAATTTTAAGCTGCCATTTTTCTCCGGAATCCGTATCGTAGCACCATATACCATTGCCATTACTTCCAAAGTTCTCTGTGCTATTAAAGTCAACATATAAAAGAATATGACCGATAGCTCCGCTATAATTATTATATCTCGGTTCCAGAATCGTCTTTCCGTCTGCGAAAGCAATCAGCATTTCAGACTCTTCCTGGGTCTCTCGACCTTCCTGATAAACATCAAAAGATATTACTCCATCAACGTGTTCATATCCATAATTGCTGACCCAGCGTCCCTCCGGCAAAAGTGAAACACCGTTCTCCGTAGGCATATAATGAGGCGTTCTTTCATCTCCCCCTGCTTGAACTAACTCAATCTTTCGTTCTCCAACCTGATAATGGAGTTTTGTGAACAGCGGTGTGTTAGAATCATAAGAAATCTTATCTGTAAGCTGCTCAATCACGCCGCCGTCTTTTCCGTTAACAAGGACCTGGTATTTGTATCTTGCATTCTTGTCATAAACGGTAACAATAACATTGCCATCCTGTGTAAGATCAAACCCAATATGAGTTCCTTCGGATGTTGAAAAAATCTTGTTTCTCTCAAGAGTGTCGAGATCCATTCTGTATACATTCTTGTCACAGCTATAATACAGTCCCGACTCATTTACAAGCCATCCGCCATCTTCCCAGTATGTGTTGAGCACCTTTTCATTTACACCATCTGCATACTTCCACACACCGCTGTGGTCGACTTTATAATAATATGAGCCATCAACTATGGTTCCCGGTGTGGCGCTGCAGCCGGCTCCTTTAAGATAATCGAACCGCTGCAGGGTATTGATTGAGCCAACTGCTACAAGGCAAAAGCAGGCTGCTATTGCTACCCATTTAATCCATTTTGTTTTGGAGCGTTTATTTTTGCTCTGACGCAGGGCATCAACGCTTTCAATCATATCATCATCTATCTTTCCGATAGAATCAATAATCTTGTTCTTCATAGTTCAAATCCTTCCTTTACGAGATAATCCTTCAGTTTTTGCCGAGTTCTGTACAACACCGTCTTGACATTAGCCTCGCTGATGCTGCAGTACGATGCTATTGTTTTCACCGAATCGAAGAAATAGTATCTTCCGATGAATACCTTGCGAGCGTCATCGGGAAGTGAGCGAATGAAAGAATTAACGGCACTCTCAAGCAATTTGGCATCAAGCTCTTGTTCCGGAGTGCTATTGTCTGCAAAACAATCCTCCATTTCAGAGAGCGACAAAGCATACTCTGAAGAAAAACGCTTTTTGCTGTTATTCTTGCGGAATCTGTCAATAGATATTTGCCGTGTTATCTTTCCAAGGTATGTGGAAAGAATGCTCGGTCTGTTTTCCGGCATGGAATTCCAAGCCGCCAGATATGTATCATTAACGCATTCTTTGCTGTATTCCAGATTGGAAAGAATGTTATATGCTATTTTTGAAAGATATGCTCCGTACTTCTGCGTAGTTTCCTGAATGGCTTTCTCGTCTCTCTGCCAATACAGTTCAACGATTTCCGCATCTTTCATAGGCGCACCTCCTTTCCGTCATATTTGATTTATCGGCGCCTTCACCATATATCCCGTAAAAGAATCGTGTTGGTTACACTTTTTTGAAAAAATAATTTTATGTGACTAATAGCATAACTTTGGAGAAGTGTGTTTTATTGATTTTCGGCTGCCATCCGCATTGAGGTTAGATCGCTCTGCTTTCTCTTCCTGTACTATATCAAACATTTCTTTTGTAATGATGCCTTCGTGGTCTTCTTCTATACAATACATATTCTGCTCTCCGTTGTTCAATTTTCGTTTTTTTCATCGCCATAATATGTAAATGTTTTCATGACAAAGGAAGCCCCATAATACTTCTCGTTTGAAAGCATAGTTTCAATACTCTTTTTATACCAAGTGTCTTTTCCCTTTGGTGATTTGATTCCGGCTTCGGACAGCTTCTTTATAATTGACACAACACTATGTCCCTCAAGATACCAGTTGAAAATCATATTTACAACTTCAGCCTCGCCAGGATCAATAACAAGTAAGCCGTCATCTGACAAACGATAACCAAAACAAGGCCGGGTATAAAGAAGAGAAGTTCCGTCTTCAAGCCTCTTTCTGATAGCCCAGTTTTGATTGTCACTTCTTGATTTGTTATCAGCTTCGGCAAGTCCGGCTATAATTGAAAGCAGAAGTTCACCGTCTGCATCTTCTGTAGATAGGTTTTCAACATCAAACAAAATCTTTACTCCGCAAGATTTCAGTTCCCGGACATTTTTGATAACCTCCGGTGTGTTTCTGCCAAAGCGGGATATGCTCTTTGTGAGAATAACAGAAAACTTATGTGCTCTTGCATCACTTAGCATTCTTTCCATTTCTCTCCTGTATTTGTCACCGGATTCAACATCAATGTAAATATCTTTCAAACGATAATGCGAATCTGCATCTATCCTCTGAACAAAGCCAGATACTTGATTGGCAAGACTGTAAATCTGTGCTGGTTTACCGGAGCTGACTCTTGCATATATGACAACATCGGTATAATACTGAGGGAATTTGGGAAGCCTGGGAATTTCTTTAACAATACGTTCAGACATAATTTGCTCCAATCAGCCTAATCGAAAATATTAGAGTATAGATATTTTATAACATATAAATTCAGTGTTTACAACGATTATATCAAAACATAATTAGCCTAAACAAAGCATAAAAGAACCGTGATTTTATATAAACTACGGTTCTTTTTTTATCAATCCATGTGGATTGACCTACAATATTGTGGTATAATGAAAGCTATGAATGCTATCAATATAGCATAAGACTAAATATATCAGAGGGTGTTATGGAAACAAATAATATAAAAGAAACCAATTGCGGTTGTAACGGTGGTGAAACGAAAGTTCATGAGCATTTTGCAGACTGCATGATCTGCGGAGCAAAACTTATTTACAGTGAAACATCATCCCTGCAGACTTGTTATATTTGCGGTAAAAAAGGGATGGCAAATGTCTTATGCTCCGAAGGGCACTATGTTTGTGATGGGTGCCATTCTTATGATTTATACGCGCCTATCTATGCTTACCTCAAAGAAAGCCGTGAGCAAGACCCTGTCAAATTGTTTGAAGGTGTAATCCGCCTGCCTAAGGTTCACATGCACGGACCCGAGCATCATTTTATAATACCCCTTGTGCTGCTGACAGCATACAGAAACTGTGGCGGAAAACTCAATTACGACTCTTCCATGCTTGAAGCATACAAAAGGGCAAGTCAGGTACCAGGCGGCATCTGCGGAAATTGGGGTGTCTGTGGTTCTGCAGCAGGAGCCGGCATCTATGCCTCGATTATCCTTGATTCAAACCCGTTGAATAAAGAGGCATGGCCTATTCCCCAGAAGCTTTCTTCGGACATATTGGCCCGCCTTTCAGAAATTGGAGGCCCCCGCTGCTGCAAACGAACAGGAAGGACTGCTATTGAAATGGCAGCCAAGTTCACAAGTGAGTTCTGCGGAGTTGAAATAAAAACAGGGCATGTCTCCTGCAGTTATTTTTTACGTAACCATGAATGTATAAAAGAAGACTGCCCATATTATGAAAAAAAAGACTCTTAAACCGAAAAGGAGTCTTTCTTTATTATGTTAACTCATCAACTTTGTTAATTCTTCTCTGCCTTCCAAGAGGATTTCTTTCATTAACTCTTGAGCCGATTCTTTGTTTTGGTTCTTTATTGCTTCATAAAGTTTTTCGTGAGCGGTCAATGATTGGGTAAAGTAGTCGCCCTCTTGGAAATACAATCTTATCAGGTTTTTACAAACCGGTTCGAAGGATTTAAAAATCATTCCGTAAACTATATTACCCGAGGCTATGGTAACCTGGTGATGGAATCTATAATTGAATTCAACAAAGGATTCCACATCATTCAGGTTTTCTTTTACATCAAATATCAGCTTTTCCAAAGCTTCCAAGTCTTCATCCGTTCTGTTCATCGCTGCTAATTTGGCACATTCAAGCTCTATTAAAAGCCTTGTATCTATCAAGCCTTCGAAGAGTTTCAAGCCGATTTTTCCTTCGTTGTAATTCATGATGGATGAAAGGATGAGGGGGGTCCCTTCCTTTTTATAATCTACGATGAGGGTGCCTTTTCTGGGTATAATCTCCACAAAACCCTTGGATTCCAACTCTAAAATACCGGAGTTCACCACACTGCGACTTATCCCCATGAGAGATGCTATTTCCCGTTCAGGCGGAAGCCTGTCTCCCGGCTTGAGCTGGCCTGATATAATTTTTGCTTCGATTTCTTTTACGAACAGTTCTTTTAAACTTTCTGACTTGAGCCTGTTATAGTTGGTATTCAATTTGTCCTCCAGATTTATGAATTTATGTCAATAATATTATAATGTGAAATTTTAGTTGTCAAGTTATTAGAGTTTTACCGGGGACGGACGATTCTGTGGACGCTTGGTGACAGTACCCCCGTCCCCTTGTCATTGGTGACAGTACCCCCGTCCCCTTGTCATCTCCTTGTCATCGCTTAGGCTTCTCTTGGTACGATCATTTCCAAATCGCCTGTCGGGAAGGTTGAGCAGGGGTGAATGTAGCCGAATTGGATGTCGGCCTGCCTCCTGCCGTCAACATCCTTGGGTATAAATACATTACCGTCGATCAAAAGGGACCTGCAGAGGCCGCATGCACCGCTCCTGCAGCCGGAAGGAGGGCAGAGGCCGGCTCTTTCAAGGGCAACCAATAAGGACTCGGTTGCTTTGGCAGGTATTGTTGCTGAATCATCACCAATATGAACCTTAACCTGGAAGCTTTTTTCGGATGCTTCTTGGGGGAATCCGTCATATTTATCAATATTCTTGATTTCTCCAAAGACTTCCCTTCGGATGTATTTTCTCTCTATATTTAATTTTGCCAGTTCCTTATCGATAAAGTTATACAAGCCCTGGGGGCCGCATATGAAGAATGACTTCTTCTCAATATCCGTATACCGTCTTATGAGGTCAGAGGTGATAAATCCTTGCTCAAATCCTTCAAGGTCCTCCTCGGCAAGGACATATACGACTTTGAATTTGCCGTCGGAATTTTTCTCAAGCTCCTTGTATTCATTGTAGAAAATTATATCCTCTTTTTTGTTGCATCCGTAGAAGAGGATAAGGTCGATGTCAAGAAGACCTTCAATAATACTTTTTGCAATGGACCTGAAGGGTGTAATCCCACAGCCCCCGGCTATTCCTATTATTTTATTGGAATCTCTTAAATTATCATAACAGAAATGGCCTTCGGGACCGCCTGAGGTTACCTTTGTCCCCTTTTCCCAATTGTCAAAGATGTAGCGGGAAACGAATCCCCCTTCATCCCTTTTAACGGTTATATCATAGAAACCTTTTAAAGCTTCATTGGGAGAAGAGGATATGGAGTAGGGCCTTTTGACTGTAGACCCGTTAATCTTAAATGAAAAAGTTAAGTATTGACCGGGTCTGAAGAAGGCTAACTCGGCGGTTTCGGATTCATCATCCGGCACCAGTCTAAAGGTTTTAGCAGACGGAGTTTCAAATGTTACATCATCAATAACAAAATGTTGGACTTTGGGATGAAGCCTTTTAGCTAAAACATTTACGGGAGGTGTGGCTTCGATTAAATCAGCTGTTGCACTGTTGATTATCTTTTTTCTGGTTGGCACTAGGTTTTTGAATGCCAATAAATCTAAAAAACCCAAGGGTTTGACTTTAATTTTCAGCGGTTTGCTCATTATTTTTCACCTCCATAAAATCCTTATAAGTTAATAAGGCTGCTGTTTCCCCGGACTGAAGAGAACTTGAGTAGCCGTGGCACCTGAAAGCAAAGCCTCCGGCAAATTCAAGGCCTTTTATATACTTTTCATCATTCATGCACATCATTCTGGGCAGAACAGAGTCCCAGGGTACGGGCTCATAGCCGTAGACGCTTCCGTTGAAGGCACCGGTGTAATTGGCAAAGGTTGCCGGAGTAGCGACTTCTATTTCTTCTATGCTGTCTCTTATGTTGATTCCGAGGGCCTTTTCAAATTCATCTATCATTTCTTCAGCTATTTTATTCTTCAGTTCAAAATAATCTTTTGGCTCTACCTTGCTCCAGCAGTCTCCGGAAAAAAGGGTGGTCAGATACACAATGCTCGTTCCTTCCGGGGAGCAGTCGGGTATGGCATTGTTCAGGCAGACGGTTGCTTGCCCCGTGGGCCGTCTCAATTCATGAAACTGCTTGTAGATATCATTGGTATCGGGAGTGGAGTAAACAAAATAGCTGTATTCATTGATTCCTAATTCCTGAG
>JAAYOE010000040.1 GCA_012520455.1 Tissierellia bacterium | reverse complement strand
GGTCAGGTCTCCAAGATAATGGTTTTTCTGCATGATGTAGGTTTCCACTGTCTTGTTGAGCCCATCCAGTTTTTCCTTGTTCAGCTTTGCTTCTTCCAAGCTTTTTACTTTCAGTGTTTTTAGAAGGTCTTCGTAATTCTTCTTGTAATTCTCATATTCAAGTCTTATTTTATCAAAGTCTATATTTCCTGTTTTAATTTCTATGTCGATTAAGCTTTCGGACTGGAGCTTCATGAAGCCGTTGGCGCTGAAGCTGTCTCCTGCCTTAATTTCTGCCGGCTCTTCCAGGTCCTTGGTTACGGTTAGCTTTCTCCCTTCAGGAAAACTATTAAGCTTTGCCATGATTACTCCTGCCTTCATCATGGCTTCCGCCCTATTCATGCCGTTATAGTTGGTTTCAAGGGCTTTTATTTCTTCTTTTGTAACTGCCCCTATTCCTGATATCCGGGTGTTAAGTTCCTTTATTTTAGCTTCTATCTCATCGATCTTGGCCAAAATCTTTTCAAGTTTGATTTTTTCTTCTGCCTTTTTCGATAATTCCTTTTCTTCTATAAGTTTCTTGTATTTTTCATCCAGCTTTCCAAGGTCTGCTGTAAGCTGTTTCAATTTTTCTTGGCTTCGTGGCCATTCCTTGCTTATTCCCAGGAGGTCGGTTATTTCTTTGTTAAGCTGGTCAATTTGAGGCTCAAGAATAGACCTTTGGGTTACATCTTCTTCGATTTTCTCCATGGCTTCTTTCTTGGTCTTTAATTCTTCGATTTTTTCCTCGGTCTTTTTAATCTCTTGGCAAATTTCGTTGAATTTTCTTTCTGCCTCTTCCGCCTTTGCCATTTCTAATTTTATTCTTTCCTTGGCATAGAAGCTCTCGACCACTTGCCCGAAGCCTACCTTGTAGGGATTATTTATGCCTTTGTTATTCTCAGGATAGTTTCTTTCAACATCCCATCGCCTTAAAAGGGTGTCAATCTCTTCCCGGATTTTCTGCTCCAAGTCTTCAAGGGGAACTCCGTCAAGCTCCATAATGGTGCTTCTTAGCAAGGAGCTGATTTCTCCAGTAGCTTCTTTGTTTTCAACTATCCTGTTGATTGCTTCCTTGAGATAGTATTGCTTTAGAAAGAATACGCTGCTGTATGTTCCTTCCCCGTATATATACACATCCTTTAAGGTATCCTTGATGCTCAGGTCGTTTTTTATCACAACTTTATTGGGCATGGTCAATTTGGAGGAAGCCTCTGTTCCCCATTCCTTGCTTAAGGTGTAAGTTTCACCGTCATGCTCTATTTCTATCTCTCCGTCTATGCTGTCACCAACGGGATAAGGCATGAATTTTGAGTGAAATTCCTTGTCCTCGGTTGTTTTTCTGCCGATTTTGCTCGGTCTGAAGAGGACTGAATGAATGCCTTCAATCAAGGTTGTTTTCCCTGACTCGTTTGAGCCTAAGACTACGTTGAGACCATCCTTAAACTCTACGTTTACATCCTTAATGCCTGCAAATCTGCCGGTGGTATATTTTTTAATTATCATTTCTTACCTCCATGATCAGCTCGTAAGCAAGTTGCAGGGTGTCCTCGTCATCCGAAAGGGACAACAAAAGCTCCTGGGGAAATGAACCGTCCGAAAATTCCCTGTGTATTTTTTCTGTGGTTATCTTCATTTTAAAGTCCGAGTCCTCGACTATTAAGTATATGATATTCTTTTCAATTGAGCGGTAAATTTCCTGCCTGTACTCGAATACTTCCTCATCAACCCTGCCCTTCAAAGTTATTCTGGCAATTGTTTTTTCCGGTTCATCCTTTATAAATCCTTCAAGGATAGCATCCAAATCATTTTTATCTTCTATCGCATAGACTTTGTCTGTAAACTTGTAAGTGCCTGTCTGTATCAGTTCAGCATTTGTTTTTTTGTTGCTGTCGATAGTGATAATCCAGGCTTGTCCCTTGTGTTTACAGTCCAATCCGTCAGGCTCGGGAGTTCCCGGATTAAATATCTTTTCATTGCTGATGGGTGATTTGGGAGGATATATGATATGCGTGTGGCCTAAGAGCCACAGGTCCATAGGAAGGCTCTCAAGCTCATTTACTGACATGTTGTAGTAGGTCTTTTCCAGGTCAGGTGACAAGCCTTCTAAGGCCCCGTGGGTGATGCCGATATTTATATAATTTTTATCAATTTGTTCATCTTTAATCCATTGTAGGTTATTGGTGCTCGAATGCTTTGAATGACATGGGGCAGGATAGATATGGACATTAAGGCCATAATCCTCCAAAGAATAGGTGTGTTCATCGTTAATGAAAACTATTTTGTCTGAGGCTGTTTTCATGAAGTTGTCCCATAAGTCAATCATGCCGTTATCGTAATCATGGTTGCCGGGCATTAGCAGAACGCATTCCCCCTGGAAATTATTTAAGGCATTTATGGCGCGGTTCATGGTTTTCTTATCTATTCCGGTAATCTTGTCAAACAAGTCTCCTGCAACGACAAACAAATTGCACTTTTCCCGGTTGGCAAGCTCTATCATCTTGTCCAGAACATCGGCTCTTGCTTCCTGCAAATAGCCTTTTACGGGCTCCGGATAATTGCTGAACTTCATTCCTATATGTACATCTGCCGTATGAAATATCCTAATCATCTTCTCACCTCACAATTTTTGGGGACGGTTCTTTTCGAATTTTAGTCGACTTTTGGGGACGGTTCTTTTCGTTCTCAGCTTTGCAGTTTTGTGACAAGGGGACGGGGGTACTGTCATCAGTTGTCCGCCGCTACCTAAGTCCCCTTTTATATGACAAGAGGACGAAGGTACTGTCACGTCACGTCATAGCTATTAATAACCCGCAGGGTGTTATTCTGAACGTTTTTTGCTGCAATAAGTCCCTTTTATATCAGTATAACATAAAATGCCTCCCCCTGTTATTACTTTTTGGTGCCTAATACCAAATATTCTGTGTTTTTGCCTCTCCCTACTTTCTTAATAAGACCTGCATCAGTCATTTCTTTTAATATATTTATCGCACGGGTTTGACCTACGTTAAGTATATTTTGAGTTATTACTCGTGTTATGCTGCCGTTTTTATTAATATAATCCAGTATTTTATTGTATTGAGGGTTATAAATGTAACTCTCCTCTTCCTCTTTAATCAAATCATCGCTTAAATAATTAATATTAGGCAAAATAACTTGAAAGGCACCGTGGGTAGCCTTAAAGACCGGTTTTTTTACATAATCGTCATAATTCGATAATATTTTTGTAATACCTGTGCCATAAGCTTCAATTAGCTTTAATCTGTAAAAAATATTTGCAAGTCTTTCATTCCTGCATTGGGAAACACCTATCATTATATCTTCCAAGGTCAACCCCGGCACCAGCCCTCCCAATGAAACAAATTCTATCCGGTCATCAAAAATTTTGATTAATGTACTTCCGCTAAAAGAATATTCCCTATGGACAATTGAATTAATTAAAGCTTCACGAATAGCTTCAGTCGGATAATCTTTTTTGTCTATCCTGTTCAAGCCGGAAAATATAGCCTTGGTTTTATTAAATAAATCAATAAATTCATAGGAATCTGTTAATTGTTTAAGTAATGAACCCTTGAATTCTCTCCTGTCTTTGAACACATATTTGTCCTTGCCTTCAAAATAAGCTACTTTTATGCTATGAGGGCATTGATCTGATAGTAACAATCCTAAATTTGTATATAATCCATCATTGTCCTGGATGCCTAATGTTTTCATCTGAGCTTGATTTAAAGTTGAATTATTACTTTTAAATACTGTCTTGGTATATTCAAATGTCAGCTCCTGATTTAAAGACCTGACAGCTTCAAATTTATCACCATCTGTTTCCTTTATCATCTGTCTGATTTGTTCTTCAGAAGCAGGAACAGACTCATTTCCTTGACGCACATATACACCTGATGGTTTTAATCCTTTCTCAGCAATATAGTAGGGTCTGTTTATACCTCGTTGTATATTAATTTCGATAACATTTTTGCCTTCAATATTTTTTACTCTGCTTGATGTATAAATGGAAACATCGGGCTTAATGGAATCTCTAATGGAATTTAAGGCATTTTGTAAAGTCTGATCCAAATCATCAACACCAATTATTTCACCATCATCTGATATGCCAATATATATGGTACCACCTTTCGAGTTAGCAAAAGCGACAACTGTTTTTTTGATATCAGAGGTATACTCTCTTTTAAATTCAGTATTTTCATTTTCAATTACGTTCATTCCATCACTTCCTTCCTTTATAACAGTATTCTAACAGTATTGTATCACCTTCTATCAGTGTTAGCAATATGATTTTTGTGATAGAATACGCCAAATTTTGAGCACGACCCAGAGGGGACGGTTCTTTTCGTTCTCGAGATGATGACACTACCCCCGTCCCCTTGTCATAAACCCAGAGGGGACGGTTCTTTTGGTTCTCGAAATGATGACACTACCCCCGTCCCCTTGTCATCTAAAGTCTGAATTGTCTTATGATGCCCTGGCTCATTAGGTCTGCCATTTGGCGGGCTTGTTTTTCGGCATTGTCAAATACCATGATCCCTTCTGCATATTGACCCATCAGCCTTTTTGTTGCTTCGTCCTCCACCAATCTTAGGTGCATGAAAAGCATATCCCTCCATTGGTCATATGACCAATAAGGATTTAAGTTTGCAAGCAGGGCTGCAATTCTGTCTGCATTTTGATACCAGAGGGCTCTTGTTTTTTCTGCTTCCTGAGTATCCCCTTTCTTAGCGTCAGCCACCAACTGGGCTGCTAATAGGAGGTGGTCCCGCAGCAGCCTCTCAAATTCCCTTGCTCCCCGGCCGTAGAAGGGTTCCAAGGCATCCCCGAAATCCGTGGGATTTCGAAGCAATCTGTCGGTAACAGGTTGTAAATCTTTTAGTTCATCAACTGCACTTATAATGTATTCTCTGGTCCAAAAAGAATGTTCTTCCCATAACTCTCTCATTTTATTCATAATACTTATGGGGGTATAAAAAAAGTAGTCCCTGTACATCATACCATTGTTCATCAAATACTATTTCCTTTCTATATGAATTTATAAGCCTCCTTTAATAAGCTGATTGCTCAAAAAGATGGAAGTCATTATATAGTATTCATATATAGGGAAACCGTGTATTGTGGATAGTTCTTTTTGTTTCTGAAGCGGTTTCCGGCAGTCAATCTATGACGGCACCCCCGTCCCCTTGTCATATATTCATATATAAGAAAACAGTGCAAAAAGGCACCAGGCACCGGTTATTGGTGCCTGGTGCCTAGTGCATTAATTGGGATAAGTACCATTGCCTTTAATGCAGCTATTTTATTAATAAAAAATTTATGTTTTTCTTTGAGAAGCAATGACCTCATATACTCTTCATTAAGATTCTCACTTCTACAAAATAATTTTAAACTGTCATACTTATCCTTATTTTGAATATAGTCATATTTATACATGT
This sequence comes from Tissierellia bacterium, assembly GCA_012520455.1. Lineage (GTDB taxonomy): Bacteria > Bacillota > Clostridia > Tissierellales > Sedimentibacteraceae > Sedimentibacter. The sequence goes on along the minus strand of JAAYOE010000040.1, from coordinate 2,610 downwards.
CAACCTCACTAACTACCTATATATTTCCAACATTTTATCGGGGACCCTTCCCATAATAATAAGGTGATTTCAATAGTACAAATTAGCATTAGATAAATTGCGGATATTAACCGGCTCTTTCTTGGTTACATTAACTGTGCATTTCTGACCTGACCATAAAGTTTCTCTTACATCGAATTCAATATCCGGATTTAAGCCCCTCATCATACCTTCCATGGGGTCTAAACAGAAGATATTGCATGGGCTTTGAGCCCCGGTTTTTTTTGCCATTGCACACAGCATACACTTAGTTGCCTGGGCTTTTATGCCTTCATCATTTCTTTCAACCGTCCAGTCTGCACAACCGAATAAGTCTGACAGCACCAAAAATACCCCTTCCGGTTTTTCAATTCCAAATTGGGCTGCCCTGATTTTCCCATTAAGCATTTGTTCTTCTCTCTTTTCCAGAGTTACCTTTTCAAGAATTCCTTCTTTTCCCATTCTCAATACAAAGTCTGTCAATGCTCCTGCATAAATCATTTGAAGCATTTTAAATTTTTGTTCCAGTCCCATTTAATAAAACCTCCATATGTTTTTACTATATGAGTGGAACTTATATGATTTTTGTGACAACTAAAATGAAAAAATATCCTGTGCCAACACTTAAGACATTGCTAAAACTGTGCATCAGCATGGGATATAAAACGCTCTTGGTTTTTTGATATACTATACCTTGTATCATTCCCATCATAAAAGAATACAACAACTGATAATAATTGGCTTCCATATCGAAGGGTATTAAGGTCAATTTGACATGGGCAAATGAGAATAAGACAGCTGCCAAAACAACTTCCAATGTAATATCTTCATAAATTGAAACACTTTTCCCGAATGCATGAATCAGTATGGGTATCGGCAAGGCCCGGTATACAATTTCTTCTGCCGTCCCGGTCAATAACAGTTGGAAGCTCAGGGTCCCGATAATATTTCGCCCGTTTAAAGGGAAATCATATACAGGCAGCTGATTATTGGCAAGCATACCAATGTGAAGAATTATTGAAATCAAAGCATAAACTGCAGTAAACACTGCCAAAATTTTTGTTCCTTTTTTTACATCACCTAATTTAAAATTAAAATCAATTTCAAAATTCCTGCTGAGTATAGCTATTATCAAGAGACTAAGTATCATCATAACTATATGATGTATGGATATACCTATAAAGGCATTGTACGGGTCAATTTGTTCGTAGGAAACTATCCTTGAAATGTAAGTTCCGATTTTCCCGGATAAAACCTGCCATACAAGCAATGCCGCAAAAACACCAAGGCTGAAAAGAATTCTCTTATATTTTACTGCTTTTAGATTATTAACCATATTATTTTTACCATTATCAACATGCAGTAGTATTCAAGCCCTGTATCAATTGCCGATAGTTAAATTAAGCGGCAAGAATAACGTCCTTGTCATAATTGTTGCATGCAATAAAACCTCCCATATTTATTTTCAATACATTAGTGCAATGCTCTATATTTTTGTGACAGGATAATTTATTCTAGTAATTTATCTTTTGAAAGCAAAATTTCCGAAGCCCTGTAAAAATTTATTTTATGCACTGTCCGTCTGAGTTTTTCATATTCCTCATCAAGGCGAATTTCCTTGACCCATTTGCTCATCCGGCACTTGCATTTTGAATCCGGATTTTTCAATATACACTCATCATTTAAAAAGTTGCGGAGCTTATTTCGCGCGCGGGATACCATCTTCCTTATGCTGACTTCATCCTTTTCAAGAATTTCTCCTATTTCGGAATAAGGCACCATGTTAATGTCACGCAGGATATACGCCAATCTCGTCTCATTATCCAAGCAATGCAAAGTTCCCGTCAGACATTTATCGCACATTTCTCTTACCCACAAGTGTTTGTCAAAATCCTGGTATTGGGGAATTTCTATATCCTCTCCATGAAAATAGCTGCTGAGAAAATGTGTGGTATATTTATGTTCTTCCTTTGCCATTCTCATGACAACCCTTGAAGTAATCTTGTAAAGCCAGGTTGAGATTTTGGATTCGCCCCGAAAGGATTTCAGGCTCTTGTTAACCTCAAGCCAAACCTCCTGGACGGCATCTTCCACGGTATCTCTGTTTTGTATCATCCTTCTGCATATTGAATTAACCATCTTACCGTAATTCTCGATGATGTATTCAATTGTAAGATTATTATTGATTACACTTTCCATTTATACCCCTCGAATATATACTTGTTCTATTATATATATATCTTCTTTCATATCCTTATAATTTTTTTATACTGCACATTGTCTTATTATACCATTATTTACATAATTTTACATCATTTATATAATTTTTTTTAATTATCCGTCTCATTTAATGGCAGTATCCCCGTTCCCTTGTCATCGTCCCCCTGTCATTTGTACCAGGAACCTATTTTTGCATTTCTATAGCAAATTGCTTGATGTTTTCATGCTTTATGTCTGATTTATCCGATGAAACCTTGACAATTTTCTTTACTATGGCTTTTTCCATGAAGTTCATTTTTTTGAATATAAACTCTCCGCCGAAATGCTTTACCGACTTAGCTTTATTTAACAGGTCTTCCGGAAAATTGGCGG
>JAAYOE010000039.1 GCA_012520455.1 Tissierellia bacterium | reverse complement strand
TTTTCCTGTTATTTTCGTAATGGGGAACCTTCCTCCGGGGCCTATCCCCCAAAAGTCGCATTTTTAGAGGTGTCTCCATATTATATTATCAATGATTATTGTATCTTAATTATTTCAATTTATTCCTTGACTTTATCAAAAAATTCGTATATCATAATACAGAATAAAAACTGTAAAGACCAAGACCGTAAAGACTGTGAATGGAAGAGTACTTGCAGTAGGATTCAAAGAGATATAATCATTTGGTGGGAGATTATAAATCTGAATGCAGGGAAGATCATCCGGGAGTTTAATTTCTGAAATACCAGTAAGAAATTACGTAAAAATGCGTTAAATTTTCGAGTGACATATAATTCTTTATTATATTATATGTAATTTGGGTGGTACCGCGAAATTCGTCCCATGTCTTTTGACATGGGACTTTTAATTTAACAGCCTTACCAATTAAAATATAAACAATGACATATAGGAGGGAAAAAATGAAATTATTCAAAGATATATCCAAGGATGATTATAAGAATAATGAGCACGAAATATCAAAATACTGGAATGAAATCGACCTGTTGAAGAAAAGCATCGAAACAAGAAACGATAAGCCATCCTTTATTTTTTATGAAGGTCCGCCTACAGCAAACGGAAGGCCCGGCATCCACCACGTTATTTCAAGAACCTTGAAAGACTCCGTTTGCAGGTACAAAACCATGCAGGGCTTCAAGGTCAAGAGAAAGGCAGGCTGGGATACCCACGGACTTCCGGTTGAAATCGAAGTTGAAAAACAATTAGGCTTGTCCACCAAACAAGAAATAGAGGATTACGGAATTGCCGAATTCAATAAAAAGTGCCGGGAATCGGTATTCAGCTATGAAGCCTTATGGCGTGAAATGACTGAGCGCATGGCCTTTTTAATTGACATGGATGACCCCTATATAACCCTTGAAAATGACTTTATCGAAACAGAATGGTGGATACTGGATAAGGTCTTTAAAGAAGGCTTGATTTATGAAGGCCATAAAATCCTTCCCTACTGCCCCAGGTGCGGAACAGGCTTAGCTTCCCACGAGGTAGCACAAGGTTATGAAGAAATCAAGACCATGACCGCCTATGCGAAATTTAAGAAGAAGGATGAAGATGCATACTTTCTTGCATGGACAACAACCCCGTGGACTTTGTTATCCAATGTTTCCCTGACAGTCCACCCTGATGTTGACTATGTAAAAATAAGAACTAAGGATAAAGAAGACGTAAAAGGCGAAACCTATATCCTTGCGAAGCCTTTGGCAGACAAGGTAATAAGCGAAGAATATGAAGTGTTGGAAGAAATGAAGGGCAAGGATTTGGAGTATGTTGAATACGAACAGCTCTTACCTTATGTCGAAGCACCTGCAGGGAAAAAAGCATTCTTTGTAACCTTGGCGGATTATGTTACCGTTGAAGACGGTACTGGTGTTGTTCACACTGCACCTGCCTTTGGTGAAGATGACTACAACACGGGAATGAAATACGATTTGCCCGTTTTAAATCCTGTTGATGATACGGGAAGGTTCAGAGGCACCCCTTGGTCGGAAATGTTTGTAATGGACGCAGACCAGCCCATATTGAAATGGTTGAAGGAAAACGGGAAGTTATATAAGAAGGAACTTGTCCTTCACAATTATCCCCATTGCTGGAGATGCCACACCCCCCTCTTGTACTATGCAAGACCGAGCTGGTACATTCAAATGACAAAATTAAAGGACCTCCTTGTTGAAAATAACAACACGGTTAACTGGTATCCCGATTATGTGGGTGAGAAGCGTTTTGGCAACTGGCTGGAAAATGTAAATGACTGGGCAATTTCAAGAAGCCGTTACTGGGGAACCCCTCTGCCCATTTGGAGATGCGAATGCGGTCACTTGGAAAGCATAGGCTCCAGAAAAGAATTAGTTGAAAAAGCAGTGGAAGATATAGATGAAACAATCGAACTTCACAGACCCTATGTGGATGAAGTCCACATTGTTTGTCCAAAATGCGGAAAGCATATGACAAGGGTGAAGGATGTTATCGACTGCTGGTTTGATTCAGGCTCCATGCCTTTCGCCCAGTGGCACTATCCATTTGAAAACAAAGAAAGATTTGATGAATTGTTCCCGGCTGATTTCATAAATGAAGGCATTGACCAGACCAGGGGATGGTTCTATTCATTGATTGCCGTTTCAACCCTTGTTACGGGCAAGGCACCCTACAAGAATGTCTTGGTAAACGACCTGGTTCTTGACAAATACGGGAAGAAAATGTCTAAATCTCGAGGGAATACTGTTGAACCCATGGATCTTTTTGATAGATACGGGGTTGACGCATTAAGGTGGTACCTCCTGTACGTATCTCCCGTGTGGACACCTACTCGTTTTGACGAAGACGGCTTAAAGGAAGTACTGAGCAAATTTATAGGCACGATTAAAAACGTGTATACCTTCTTTGCCTTGTATGCAAATACTGATTCAATCAAACCGCAGGACTTCTTCGTGGAATACGGGGACAGACCGGAGCTGGACAGATGGATTTTGTCCAAGTACAACAATTTGGTTAAATACGTTACTGAAAGCATGGATGTATACGACCATAACAAGTCAGTAAGGGCTATCCAGAATTTTGTTAACGAGGACTTGTCCAACTGGTATATAAGGCGGTCAAGGAGAAGATTCTGGGAAACTGAGCTAACTGAAGACAAAAAGGCTGTTTATAACACCACCTATGAAGTTTTGGTCGGCCTTTCACAATTGATAGCTCCTTTTGCTCCTTATTTGTCTGAAGAGTTATACAGGAATTTGACAGGAGAAGAATCTGTTCACTTAAGCTATTATCCCAAGACAAACGAGGACCTGATAGATGAAAATATCGAAAAGAGAATGGATTTGGTAAAAGACATAGTAAGCCTGGGAAGGGCATCCAGGGAAAATGCAAAGATCAAGGTAAGACAGCCGATTCAAAAAATCCATATTGACGGAAAATACCAGGAATTAATCGATGACTTGGTACCCTTGATAAAGGAAGAATTAAATGTCAAGGAAGTTGTGTTTGAGCATGACTTGAACGAATTCATGGACTTTACCCTGAAACCCAACTTCAAGGTGGCAGGCCCCATGCTTGGAAGCAAGGTAAAGGAATTTACAGGCATTTTGGCAAAGGCAGATGCCCTTGAGATAATCACAAAAATTCAGTCAGGCGAAAAATATGAATTGGATGTCAAGGGTCAAATCCTCGAGCTGGATGACCAATTGCTGGATATCAGGATTTCGGCAAAGGAAGGCTATGATGTTGCAACAGGATACAATTTATTTACCATAATTGACACAAATTTAAGCGATGAATTGTTAAATGAAGGGTATGCCCGTGAATTCATATCCAAGGTCCAGCAGATGAGAAAGAATAACGGATACGAAATGATGGACAGAATAAAAATATTCTACACATCTTCGCCTGAAATTGATAAAGCCGTTAAGGATTTCCAAGATTACATCAAAGAAGAAACATTGGCAGATGCAATTATTGTATCAAATGAAGAAGGAATGGAAGTTCAAAACTTAAACGGCATTGATACGGGAATGAAATTGGAAAAAGTAAACCGATAAATACAACTATAGGGGACACACTTCGATGTCCCCTGTTTTTATTTTTATGCCCGAATAAAAATCATTGTTATATTTATGGTTTTAAAGTATAATGTATATATCTAAAAAACCGGAGGGCAGCTTATGAAAAAAACATCTGCTGTAATAGGAATATTAGTATTAATATTCTTTCTTGCAACAGCCTGCCTCAAGCCTCGGGAAGTACCTATGATTAGTATTGATGAGAGTATTAACATGTATATAGTTGCTGACCCCCATTATATGTCGGAAAAATTGACGGATGACAGCAAAACCTTCATTAACTACTTGGATACAGTTGACAGGATGATGAAATATACCGGTGTTTTTCTTGATATAGTGGAAGACGAAATTAAAAAGAATCAACCTGACATTGTTGTTTTTCCCGGAGATTTGACTAATAACGGCTCAAGAGTCAACCACCTTGAATTTGAAAAGCGGTTGGAAAGGATGAAATCAACCGGAACAAAGATTTATGTTGTTCCGGGAAACCATGATATCAATAACGAAAAAGCATTGTATTTCAAAGATGATCAATTACAATTGACTGAAAGCATAAACGAAGACGAGTTCGTTAAAATTTACAAAGACTACGGATATGGGGAAGCTATATCAAGAGATGAAAACACCCTTAGCTATTTAGCCAAGCCCTATAAGAATCTGTGGCTTTTGATGCTTGACACCACAAAGGATTATCCGGAGCCGGGCGGGTATATAAACAGAGATACTCTGAATTGGATTGTATCATGCTCGGAAATGGCAAAGGAAGAAGATGCTGAAATTATAGTTGTAATGCACCACAACCTCCTGGACCACAGCGATATTATATGGGAAGACTACACGGTGGACAACAACACCAGTGTCCTCAATACATTCCATGAAATCGGCATACAGGTTGTCTTGTCGGGGCATATACATATCCAGGATATTAAATCACATACATCAGTGGAAACAGGTCATACCGTATATGATATTGCAACAAGCAGCCTGCCCGTATACAATCATCAATACGGACAGCTTACCTACTCACCTTCCAAGGGCTATGATTACCAGACAATAAAGCTTAACGTGGAAAAATATGCTTTGGAAAATAATCTGAAGGATGAGAATTTACTCTCATTCAATAAATATTCCGAGGAGTTCTTCATCAATAATTTATGCAGGAAGCATAAGGAAAGCATAAGGCTCTTGGAGCTTTCGGATGAGGAAAAGCAGGAAGTATTCAACACGGTGGTTGAAATGAATAAAAAATACTTCTCGGGATACAGGAATGAAGCGCTGAAGGAATATATAGAAAGCGAAGGATTTCAAATTGTCGAAGGTTTGGGGGAATGCTTCATACAAGAATATATAATGGGAATGATTAAGGATCAAAATGCAGATAACAATAAACTGCACATACCCATTAAATGATAGGGTACATTTGGTGCTGACTGTGCTTTTTTCAAACACAAGTCATCAAAAATTAAATACAAAAAGGTCCCGCGGCACCAGCCGCCGAGGGACCTTTTTCCATGAAAACCTTATCCTAAAATGTTGAAATTGCAATATTTTCGATTGACAATAACATGCAAGTTATAATATAATTATATATCTTTGAATTGACGTATTATCTTTAAAATGATAAATCCAAGAGCGGGTTTAGCTGAAAGGTTGTGAAATTATGAGAGGTTTGGGAGTCTCACCGGGTATTGGTATAGGTAAAGCTTTTATTATAGACAGAGGACTAATCGACATAAAGAAAATACTCGTGGATGACGTTGGTAAAGAATTAGACAGGCTTATGACGGCTCTTGAAACCGCTAAAACACAGCTTAATGACTTGTACAATTCAACAATAGACGAGTTAGGCGAAAAAGAAGCTCAAATCTTTAAATCTCATGAAATGATGCTTGAAGATGATACCTTCATTTCAGATGTGAAAAACAAGATAATAGCCGAAGGCGTCAATGCCGAATTTGCATTGAGTGAAACCTCCAATGCTTATATAAAAATGTTTCAAAATATTGAAAATGAATATCTGAGAGAAAGATCAGAAGACATAAGAGATGTAATGGATAGGGTCATAAGGCTCATGATGGGGATTAACAGCTTTGATTATTCCGCTTTAGAAAATAACTCCATCATTGTTGCCAAAGACTTGACTCCCTCGGATACTGCCCAGCTGGACAGGACCAAAGTAGCAGCCATGATTACCGAAATGGGAGGCAAAACATCCCATGCCGCAATAATTGCAAGAATAATGGGCATTCCTACCGTGGTAGGATTAAACAATATAACCGACAAAATTAAACCCGGCGATACCGTAATCTGCGACGGGAGAACCGGCAAGGTCATTATAAACCCCAATGCAAAACAATTATTCTTCTATAACAAGAAAAAGATTAGGGAAGATGAAATAAATAAAGAATTAAGAAATCAAGCCGGACTTCCTTCAGTGACATTGGACGGATTTAAAGTTAACCTGTCAGCTAACATAGGAGTTCCCAATGACGTTGATATGGCATTGGAAAATGATGCGGAAGGAATCGGCCTTTTCAGAAGCGAATTTATTTTCATGAACAGGGAACACCAGCCCACCGAAGACGAACAGTTTGAGCAGTATAAGGAAGTCCTGGTAAGAATGGGAGATAAGCCGGTAATAATAAGGACCCTGGACATCGGAGGAGATAAATGCGTCCCTTACCTTGACATGCCGAAAGAAATGAATCCATTTTTAGGCTACAGGGCAATAAGATTGTGTCTCGGAAACGTAGAGGTTTTCAGAACTCAATTAAGAGCAATCCTGAGAGCCAGTGTTTACGGCAATGTTAAAATAATGATTCCCATGATTTCAACCATGAAGGAATTAAAGGACTCGAAAAAAGTCCTCCAGCAGGCTAAGGATGAATTACTCAGGGAAGGAATAAAGTTTAAGGACGACATAGAAATCGGCGTTATGATTGAAACCCCTTCAGCTGCAATAATATCAGACCTTCTGGCAAAGGAAGTAGACTTTTTCAGCATAGGAACCAACGATTTAATTCAATACACCATGGCTGTTGACAGGTTGAATTCTAAATTATCATATCTATACAGCCAATATCACCCTGCCCTTTTAAGATTAATAAAGGGAATAATAGACAATGCCCACAAGGCAGGCATCTGGGTGGGCATGTGCGGCGAAGCAGCCGGCGACCCCAAGCTCATACCGGTATTCATAGGAATGGGATTAGACGAATTCAGCATGAATTCTCCTTCAATCCTCAGGGCAAGATATATTGTTAGAAATATAAATAAAAAAGACATGGAGATAATAGCCAAAAGCACCCTGGATATGGAAAACGCACTTGAAGTAGAAGAATACTTAAGCTGCTTGTTTGCCGATGAAAATGAAAACTGCCTAAAAACATGCAAAATCAGAAGAAGGCAGCAATAAGCAAGAAGTATCCATATTGGGATGATACTATATAAATCTAAGGCCAAACGGCAAAATAGCACTAATGGGGACATTCCTTTTATCTGTAATAGTTAAGGCCTGTCCCCATATTATTCCGGAAAGGTGTCATTCTGAGCGCCAGTAAAGAATCCCATTTGAGCACGCAGTGTCATTCTGAGCGCCAGCGAAGAATCTCATAGACAAGGAGTAACAATGAAAAAAAACGACATTATTGAAGTAACGATAAACGATTTAGAATTCCCTAACATAGGAATAACAATTTTCGAAGACAAAATTATAAAACTCAAAAACACCCTCCCCGGACAAAAAGTGAGGGCAAGAGTGGTACGGTCACGAAAAGACAAGGCAGAAGCCAAAGTGGTTGAAGTACTGGAAAGTGCATCTTACGAGCAAGAATCGGCATGTGAGCATTCTGACTCATGCGGAGGATGTTCCTATCAAACAGTCCCCTATGAAAAGCAGCTTGAAATAAAATCTCAACAGGTTAAAAAGATTATAGATGAAATTTTGACAGAAAATTACGAATTTTCACCTATAGTTCCAAGCCCTAAAAAGACCGGGTACAGAAATAAAATGGAATTTTCATTCGGCGACGAAATAAAGGGCGGTCCTCTGACACTGGGAATGCATAAAAGAAACAGCTTTCACAGCATAGTTGAAACTCATGGGTGTCAAATCGTCGATGAAGATTTTCGACAAATATTATGTCGGATATTAGAGTATTTCCGTGGAAATAGTCAAACCTATTATCATAAAACCACAAAAATTGGTTTCTTAAGATACTTATTGGTGAGAAAAGCAGAAAAAACAGGAGAAATTTTAATTAATTTAATCACAACAAGCCAAGGTAAATTGAATGAAGAAGAGTTTGTTGGTTTGATTTTATCCATGAACCTCCAGGGAGAAATAAAATGCATTGCACATTCAATATTTGACGGAGTAGCGGATGTTGCAAAGGCCGACACCATGAAAATCCTTTACGGCGAAGATAAGATAAGGGAAGAATTGTTGGGACTTAATTTCAACATCTCATCATTTTCCTTCTTTCAAACAAACTCCTCAGCAGCAGAAAAATTGTACTCAATCGTAAGAGATTTCATCGGGACCACAAAAGACAAAGTAATATTTGACCTGTATTCAGGAACTGGAACCATCGGGCAAATACTCGCCCTAGCGGCAAAAAAGGTAATAGGTATAGAAATAGTCGAAGAAGCAGTCGAAAAAGCAAACGAAAATGCAAAACTCAACAATTTAACCAACTGCACCTTCATTGCAGGAGATGTCCTAAAGAAAATAGATGAGCTTAGTGACAAACCGGACATAATAGTTCTGGACCCTCCCCGCGAAGGTATCCATCCAAAGGCAATACAAAAAATAATTGACTATAAACCGGAAACC
>JAAYOE010000038.1 GCA_012520455.1 Tissierellia bacterium | reverse complement strand
GATGGCCAGGGTTCTATGCTATGTTTATGGAATGATTTGTTCGCTGACGAGAGCGGCGGAAGAATTAAAATGAAAACTTTTGGTCGTGATGAAATATATGACATCCGTGATCCGGAATTAACTGATAGAAATTGGGGACAACCTGTGTTTAACTTAATCGATTCATGCGGAGATGGTAATGGCGAAATACTCGTTGCTTATGGAAGGGATCGTGAGCAGGATATATCATATTTTATAGGTTATCGTTTCATTGGAGGACCTGAACCACCTGCTCTTATTGAGGAAAAAGAACCGGATTTAGCATACCATCCCGAGTTGGACATATATTTGTCTGTATTTAGTCATGAAGATTTAGATTCAGAAGAAAATTCAAGTTATATATACGGTCAATTAGTCAATAATGAAGGTAATCCAATTGATGAAAAATTCTTAATAAATGATGGTACAGATAATGAAGATCCGGGAGATGATGGACAGCTTCAATCGCCTTCCGTTGCAGTGGATAAAGACAATAACTTTTTGGTAGCCTGGTCGCAAGATTATAGTAATGATACCATCTATGCCTGCAAGGTCGAGATTAGCAAGTCAGGTGATAAATATATCGTAAATAAAGAATCGGCATTTCGTGTTTCAGACAATTATGACAATATTTTTGGAGCTTATCCGGATATAGCTTATGACAGCTTAAATGACAGGTTTTTAATAATATGGCAACAATACGATTCAACCGGCGGAGAAATAGATAATAGTTGGAACATATTTGGAAAAATTGTTGATATTAATGGTGAGATTTTTGGAGATGCTTTCCCAATCAACAATGTTGCGGGTAGCAATCAAAAAAATCCTTCTGTAAGCTACAGTACCGAAGACAAAAAATATCTTGTTGCATGGCAGGTAGGGGATTGGGATGAAGCTAATTCCGTTGAAGCCGTAGTCATTGATGATGATGGCAGAGTTTATGAAAATATTTCTATTGCATCTGAAGCAGTGAATCCAAATGTATCCTACAACAAAGACAAATTCTTAATTACTTGGTCCGATAAGGATAATAAAGAAATACATGGTGCTTATTACAGTATATCATCAGAAAATGAGCCTGAAATTAACAATGAAAAGTTTGTAATTTCAGCTGTATCTGAAGAAGCATACATGAGCGACGTTTTTCCTGCAGCTTATTTCGATGGACGTGCCAAAATGCTATGTGTATGGAATCCCGGTTTTGTTTATGAGGATTATGGAGAATTTTATGCTGGTTCCAATGATTTGCATGCAAGCTTAGCCTATGTTGATTCAGACGGCACTGCAGGTGAACCATTTAAAACTGATGAACCTGAATTTGTAAATGGTTATAGCCCTATTGCCATAACAGGAAATATGATGGGTCAATTTTTAATTGCATATGAAACCCCAATAGACTCCATGTATTATGAAGATCAGCCTTATCATATCGGCTACAGGCTTATAGGAGAGTTCATACCTGAGCCTGAAGAACCGGGGTTGGAGTTTGTAAATGCTCCATATGAAATTCGTGTAGGTAATACAATACAAGCAGTAGTACATTATTTTGACGGCACTGAGTATATTGATGTAACCGATGAAGTATTTGAATATAGTTCAGGGAATCCTGAAATAGCAACAATAACATCAAGCGGTGCGATAACAGGGGTAGGTGTTGGTACAACAACTGTCAGTGCAATTTATGAAACAGATGCAAATGGTGCATCGACAACTTATAGTGCAATAGCAACTGTTGTTGTTACTAAAAAGTCTGTGTCTCGACCTTCTCCTTCTCCCCAAAAGCAAATAATCGGTCAAATAATCGTTGACGGCAAAGTTATTAAGGATATATATGAGGAAGACTTAGTATCGGATGAAGGCATATACTCCTTCGAGGCGGCACAGACAGGAGATAATGCCAAACTGTGGCTGTTGGGAAGTTATTACAAGAAAATTGCAGCCAATAATCCGAATGGCATACTGCAATTGACATGGGATGCTGCATCCTACAACCTGCCTCTAAAATCCAAAGAGGTTTTAAAAGAGGTAAATAGTATTACCGGATCTAAGGTAAATATAGTTTTGGATAAGGTTAATGATGAAGAGCTGATTGATTCTGCCGCTGCTGCCCTTGACAAATTAGGCGGTCAAATGGTTTCGGGATTGGTTGATTACAGGGTGACAGTTGAAGGAAAATCTAAAGAAATCAGTATTGACAAATATAATATATATGTAACCAGGACATTGGATAATTTAAATAATTTTGATGGTTACAGCACAACCGCAATGAAGTTAATCGATGATGAATTTACATTTGCTCCTTCCGTATTTAATGGCGGCAGTGCAAGTATTAAGTACAGGGGAAACGGTATATTCGCTATCGTTAACAATCCTAAATCCTTCGGTGATTTAACAAATCATTGGTCAAAGATGAATGTTGAAAAATTAGCCGCAAGAAATATAGCATTCGGTAAAAGCGAAGGAATCTTTGCACCTGATGATTATGTGACAAGGGCTGAATTTGCAGTGATGATTACAAGGGCTTTAGGTATAACCGAAGAAGAAGGAACCATGAATTTTGAAGATGTTAAGGGATGGTATGAAGAAGATATATCTACAGCCTATGAAGCAGGTATAATAAACGGAAGAAGTGACGGAAAATTCTATCCCAATGAAAAAATTCAAAGAAAAGATATGACAGTTATGATTCACAATGCACTTAGATTTACCGGTAAAGATAAAGCATTAAAAGATAAAGAAGGCGTGCTTGCAATGTTTATTGACAGTTCCGAAATAGATGAATATGCAAGAGAATGTACGGCACTATGCGTTGAAGTAGGAATAATCATGGGAAGGGACACAAAAGAATTTGACTCCGACGAATATGCCACCCGGGCTGAAGCCTCGGCTATGATTGAGCGTATGCTCAGGTACCTTGAGTTTATAAATTAATCATAACTTGTCTCCACAAAAAATGCATTTTAGGTTTACCTAAAATGCATTTTTTAATAAGCATTTTCAAGCAGTTTTTTAACATAGTTGGGTATGTAAAATGAGCCCTTGTGGAGGTCTGTGTTATAGTACCCTGTCTCAAGCCCCAAAGAATTCCATAAGTCCTCATTAAAATCTTTAATAGGATCAAATTTTTTGGATGCAAAGCCGAAGAGCCAGTGGCCTGACCCGTATGTGGGGATATGGGCCTGATAAACTCTTGCTGTTGGGAAAATCGATTTGATTTTCCGGTGTGCGTTTTGCATGGCTTCCGCATCATTTGGATAGTAGGGGCTCTCATGCTGATTTACTAATATCCCGTCATCAACCAAGGCCTTGTAACAGTTCTCGTAAAACTCCATGGTGAAAAGTTCAAGTCCCGGTCCTACCGGGTCTGTAGAATCCACAATTATTAAATCGTACTCATTATTTTTTCTTTTAACAAATTTCAGGCCGTCCTCAAAATATAGGTTCAGCCTCTCATCATCGAAGCCGGAAGCAGTCCCTGGAATATATTCCTTGCATATTTCAACAACCTTCCTGTCAATTTCAACCATGTCAATTCTTTCTACAGTCTTGTAACGGGCAAGCTCCCTTACCGTTCCTCCGTCTCCGGCTCCAATAACAAGAATCTTTCTTATATGAGGGTTTACTGCCATGGGGACATGTGTAATCATTTCATGGTAGATGAATTCATCCTTTTCGGTGAGCATCAAATAACCGTCTATCACTAAGACCCTGCCGAATTCAGGAGTATCAAAGACATCTATTTTTTGAAAATCACTTTTTACACCGGCCAGGTGTTTATTTACTCTCATTGAAAACTTCACATTATCCGTATGATACTCGGTAAACCATAATTCCATTCAATTTTCCTCCTGGAATATATTCATGCCGCTGAATATTTCAGTCATTTCTTTTCTGAGCCGGTCTGTTATCTCCAAGCGTTTTTTTGGAGGAAGATCATTTATATCCTTATTGTAAAGATAATCCCGGAGGTCAATTTCCTTTATCATCATTTTTGTGTGAAAGGTATTTGCCTGCAGAATATTTATATCTATTGCATCATAATTTTTCAAAGTGTCTTTATCTATATAATCCTGTATTGACCTTATATTGTGGTCAATAAAGAGTTTCTTGCCTTGCAAATCTCTCGTAAAACCCCTGACTTTATAGTCAATGGTTATTATATCCGAATCAAAACTGTTAATTAAGTAGTTTAGGGCATTGAGAGGTGAGATTTCCCCGCATGTGGAAACATCAATATCAACCCGAAATGTAGAAATGGCGTTGTCCGGATGATGCTCCGGATAGGTGTGTACCGTGACATGGCTTTTGTCCAAATGAGCATGTATGGTTTCACTTTGCACTTGCTTAAGCTTGCCTTGGTTGCATGTAACATCGATATCCTCGCTTGTAACAGCACCTTCGGCAATCAAAATATTTACGGAAGCACCCTGGGGGTCATAATCCTGCTTTGAGATATTAAGGATATGTGCTCCTATAATTTCAGTTACCTTGCACAAAATCTGAGTAAGCCTGTCCGAATTGTATTGTTCATCAATATATTCGATGTACTCCTGCTTTTCTTTTTGGCTTTTGGCATAAGAAACATCATAAATATTAAAGCTCAATGATTTCGTCAGATTATTGAACCCATACAATGCCAACTTTTTTTTCAACCCTAACATCACAACCTTTCTTAAATTCAATGACAGCAATTATTTTTTCGTCAGTGCACGCCGCAAAAGTTGCTTCTTTTATTGTATTCATTATATATTAACACCCATCCGATTGCAACATCATTAACGCAAACATAATTGCTGCCACTACATATAATATAGCAAGCTGCGTCATATGTTACGAATGGAGGTTATATAATGAGTTACTCTTCTAATACCGGCAAATACAAGAAATCAGATGTATATAAATTCAATGTGAACGATAATTCCAACTATGAAAGAACCGGCTTTTTGGAAATAACGGTGACAGATGCCCAAACCGGCATGCCTATAGAAAATGTAGATATTGAAGTGTTTAAAATGACGATAATGGGCGAATATGCAGAAAGAGCCGAGGAAGCTATATGATCGCCCTTAATTTATCTTTATCGATTATTTCTATCGTCCCTCTTGATAGTTTAAGTATCCCCTGAGATTCAAAGCTTTTCAGCATCCTGGACACTACTTCCCTGGCACTTCCCACATATTTTGCAATCTGTTCATGGGTATACTTAATTATATTGGATTTTGTTTTTACCGTTTCGTCGTAAAGAAAAACCGCCAACCTCTTGTCAAAGCTCATAAACAAAATTTGCTCAACAGCCCACATTACTTCCGAAAACCTGTCGGTAGATTTTTTATAAATATAGGTCTCCACATAAATATTTTCACGGGCTAACTTTTCAAAGGTGTCAACATTCAATAAGAGTATCTCGCTATCTTGTTCTGCATCGATCAAAACATCAAAGGTAATGTTGCTTAATATGCAGGAAGCGGAAAGAATACAGTTTTCTCTTTCAGATATGCGAAAAAGGGTTACGTCTCTTCCTTCTTCAGACATTATATAGAATCTAAGCTCACCGCTTCTGACTAAAATCAGACCTTGGCATTCCTCACCCGCTCCGTGAAGATTTACACCCTTCTTGTAATTGACGACCGTAAAATTGTTTATGCACAGCTGTTTTTCGGTATCTGTCAATTTGTCCCAAAACTCTACATGTTCTTCTATGTATTTTAAGTCTTTCTCATTAAGCATGGAATCCTCCTATCGGGGCCAAGACTAAGAGTCTTTGCCTGACTGATTGTATCCATTATACCATAAATAAACCATCAGGATAGTATTAAATTTCCTTAATTCCGGAAAAATCACCCTCAGGGTGATTGAAAAATTACCTTTTAATATTATAATTAAATTAATAATAACACCTAAATCCAAAAAAATACATTTTAGCGTCCTTTGTCCTAAAATGTATTTTTTTATTGGTTTTATTTGAAGACATACTTATCCAATCTGTCAAAAGCCTCTATCACCCTTGATTTGGGCAATGCTAAATTTATGCGGATCGCATGGGGGCGGTTGAAGGGTCTTCCGTCCTGCCACATGACGCCTACATCGGTCCCGGCTCTATATAACTCATCTAAGGTCATATCATGGTCCTTTAGCCACTCCCGGCAGTCAAGAAAAAGCATGTAGGTTCCTTCAGGTTTAAAAAACCTTATTCCCTTGTAATTGTTAATAATATGGCTGCTGGCATAATCGATATTCTCCTCTATGACACGACACAGCTCATCAACCCACTCATA
This sequence comes from Tissierellia bacterium, assembly GCA_012520455.1. Taxonomy (GTDB): domain Bacteria; phylum Bacillota; class Clostridia; order Tissierellales; family Sedimentibacteraceae; genus Sedimentibacter. Next base: position 3,149 of record JAAYOE010000038.1, on the reverse strand, counting down.
TCCTTCCTCCTTGTAGGCTCCAATCAAGGCATGCATGGAAAGCACATTCATTTCATTGTAATGAGGCTTGCTGCTTTGAGCCCTCACCCGGTCCCGGAGATATTTGTTGTAAATAATGTGATAAGCCCCTACCAGGCCGGCAAGGTTAAAGGTCTTGCTGGGAGCATAAACAGCAACGGTCCGGTTCTTTGCATCTTCGCTTATGCTTTGGGTCGGTATGTGCCTGTTGCCGTAAAGAATAATGTCGCTCCAAATCTCGTCGGAAATTACTAGGCAGTCATTATTTCTGTACACTTCCATAGCCTTTTCAATTTCTTCCCTTTCCCATACACGTCCGCAAGGATTGTGAGGTGAACAGAATATTGCCAAATGAATATTGTATTTTTTTAGTTTTGCATCCATATCATCGTAATCCATCCGCCATACACCCTCTTCATCCTGCACCAAGTCGGAATGAATAATTCTTCGGCCGTTATTTTTCAAGGATGATGTGAATCCTATATATGTAGGCGAATGAAGGAGCACACTATCCCCCGGCGCGGAAAAAGCATCTACGACGGACATTACGCATCCAAGCACACCATTTTCATAACCGATATGCTCAGGGGCCAAACCTCTTATTCTGTTTCGAACTTCATGCCATTTAATTATTGAATCATAATATTCCTTTCTTGGGACAAAGTATCCAAACATGGGATGGCTTGCACGCTCTATAATCGCTTCCTGAATGGTCGGAAGGGTAGGAAAACTCATATCTGCAACCCACATGGGGATTATGTCAAAGCCTTCCTTTGGCGCTTCGGGACCAAATCCGGGTTTTAAATCAACAGCAATGGAATCCATGCCCCGGCGGTCTATGATGCTTGTAAAATCATATTTCATAACTTACCTCGCAAATTTAATTTTTAAACTCAAGACTTAGTCACTATATTATAACATGTTTTGAACCTAATGCTATAATTTTGGTCAAATAATCATTAAATCCGTTCCTTAGTCTTTGACCCCTGCATATAATAGATATTATATTCCCTCTTATAATTAAAGAAAGGAAATAAATCATGAAAAATCCTTATGGAAGCCCATTTAACAGATATTGTTCCAAATCTTTTAACATGGGCAGATACAATTATATATATCCTTGTCATAATATATTTCAAAGCCAAAACACCATGACAGACAATCAAGAAGCAACCGGATTCATGAGGCTTCATATAATAGATAAAGTAACCGGGCAGGATATACCCTATGCCACCATAACGGTCTACGTAACTGATGAAGAAAGGAGGGACATTCCGATTATGCATTTGGTTACAACCATAAACCCCGCAAGAATAGAACTGCCTATAGCCAACAAATTAGGAACTTTAATAAGAGGACCCGAATATGACTTTTCGACTTATAATATAAGCGTGGACATTTTCGGATACTTTACCAATATTATATATAATAATCGTTTGTTTCCCAACGTGACAACCGATTTTGTAATAGAGATGATCCCCATTACCCAGCCTCAGCCTCAGCCTATTATAGAGGAAAGATTGGAACTTCCTCCCCATCCCAGGGATGTAGTAGAAGAATAAAAGGTTCTATACCCTTAGGTTTAGAACCTTGTTTGTGCCAACATATCATGATATTCCGGTGTTTTGTCCATTTGAGCCACTACAAAGGGGCATACCGGACGAATTTTTCTGTTTTCCTTTCTTGCCCAATCTACTAATTCCTTCAATATCATCTTCCCTACGCCTTTTCCGCCTAATTCTTCGGATACTTTTGTGCCTTCAGCTACAACTATGCCTTCCTCATCGATGGAAAATATAATTTCTGCCAGGGGGGCTTCTTCTTCTCCGATATAAAAGCTATTCTTTCCTTTTTTAATTTCCATTATTTTTTCCTCCAAGTTTTAAAAGCAGGTACATAATCTCGTTTCTTTCGTATTTCCGCTATCCTCTGTCATAATAATATACCCTCAATAAAATGTCAAATAAACCTTATCCCTATTGTTTTGAAATAAGGATTAACTCTTAGTTATTTGTTTAATGAAACCGGCTAAATTTGGGATACTATAACCATGCGGATATTTATAAGGGAGGGATTTTTATCGGAATTTTATTTGCACTCCTTGCCGGCTTGTTAATGAGCGTCCAGGGTGTTTTCAATACCCGAGTGATGGAATCATCAAATATGTGGGCTTCAACAAGCTGGGTCCATATATCGGCTTTTGCCGCAAGCATGAGTTTATGGTTTTTTACAGGGAGGGAAGCTTTGCTTTCAGTGTTCAGTGTCAGTGAAAAATTATACCTGTCAGGGGGTATCATAGGTGCTTTCATTACATATACCGTCATCAAAGGAATATCTGATTTAGGGCCTGCCCATGCAACAATGCTGATTCTTTTGGCCCAATTAGTTGTTGCCTATCTAATTGAGGTGTTTGGATTATTCGGTGCGGAAAAAATCTCTTTTGATTGGCTGAAACTGGTCGGGGTCGCCCTCATGATCTCAGGAATCATGGTATTTTGCAGGAACTGAAAAATGTTAACAAAAAAGCAGCTTCGTTTTTACACTAAGCTGCTTTTAAGCTTAACTTCTATTCAACCTTTGCTTTATCTATAAGATCGAGGATTGGTTTTGCATATGAGTATTCATCTCTCATACTTTTAGTTGCTTCCCTGAATTCTGTCAAATCAGGCCTGATTATGGTAACTCCGTCTTTTTCCATCTTTGCAAGAGCTTCCTTTTCAATATTACTTATCATTTCACGGCTTTCCAGCATAATATCTCTACCGACCTCAAGTATGATTTGTTGTAATTCTTCCGGGTATGATTTGAAGGCTTTTTCATTGAAATATAATGAAGCTTCATAGGGAACATGTTCTGTCATAACAGCATAAGGTGCAACCTCATAGAATCCTAAATTGTTTGTCATGGCTATATCATTTTCCTGTGCTTCTATTACTCCGGTTTGCAGGGATGAATACACTTCATTAAGTGACATTGCTATGGGGGCTGTGCCTAACAATTCCCATACTCTCATGTATGAAGTTATGGTAGGAACTCTTATTTTTAAACCTTTAAAATCCTGAAAATTGTTTAAAGGCTTCTTGCAAGCCACATTCCTGTTTAAGCCATCTATTACGGTTACTAACCTGTAT
>JAAYOE010000037.1 GCA_012520455.1 Tissierellia bacterium | reverse complement strand
AGGACCGTCCCCAGTGTCCCAAAAAATAAGCTTGTCATAATCATTATTTCCCTATATAATTATAATAGAATTTTGCGACATTTTTGATTGAAAAGGAGACAAGCATGTACATAAATTACAATGACCTATGCCCTCCCCCCCTGAGTGATTTTTTGGAATACTTAATTGCCATTAAAGGCAGGGCTGATAAAACCGTAAGTCAATATTTTCTTGATCTTAGAACCTTCTACAGATTTTTGGTTATGAGGTTCAAATTGAGTCCTGACATTGAAAATTTTGAAGAAATAGACATCTCCCCCGTCACCTTGGATGTGATAAAAAGAGTAAAAATAATGGACCTCCATTCCTTTATTGCCTATATGGACAGGCAGAGGAATAATACAAACCGGACCAAGGCCAGAAAGATGTCGGCACTGAGGTCCTACTTTAAATACCTCCATTCCATCGTAAAGCTCATCCCCGAGAACCCGGCCTTGGAATTGGAAACACCGAAAACCAAGAGCCGGCTGCCGGTAGCTTTGACCTTGGATGAATCCAAAAGTCTATTGTCAGCAATATCAGGCAGCAACGAAAAACGTGATTATGCCATAATTATGCTTTTTTTAAACTGCGGCTTGCGGCTTTCGGAACTCATAAGCATTGATATTGATAGAATCAAGGGAGATACCTTGACTGTAATCGGGAAAGGCAACAAGGAAAGGACCATATATTTAAATGATGTATGTATAAAAGCTCTTGAAGAATACCTGGAAGTAAGGCCTGAACCGAAAAAAGGTCATGAAAAAGCTCTGTTTATAAGCAATCGTAAGACCAGATTCTCTCAAAAAGGCATCCAGCATATGTTGGATAAGTATTTAACCCAGGCAGGCTTATCAGGGAAAGGCTACTCCCCCCATAAGCTTCGCCACACGGCTGCTACCCTCATGTACCAGTACGGCCATGTGGATATAAGAGCCCTCCAGGAAATTTTGGGCCATGAAAGCATTTCAACAACACAAATCTATACCCACATTAATAAGGACCTGCTCCGTGAAGCAGTTAAGCAAAATCCTTTAAATGATGAAGCAGAAGAATAATAAATAATATAGAGGCATGTTTATATACGGGATTTAATTAAGGGGTATTTTTATAAGGTCTCCGGGTCTTATGGGTCTGTTATGTATCTTGTTCAGCTTTGATATATTGTAGATAACTTCTCGAATATCTTTGCCCTCAGCATAATTCTCAGCTATGGACCAGAGGGTGTCTCCGGCTTGAACGCTTACGTAATCGAATCTCTGAATGTCTTTGGAATATGCATTGAAGGTTAATATTGAAGTAAAAGCAGCCATGCTGACCAATAAAACCGTAAGGAACATGAATCTCTTAAATTTTCTTGTATCGGTCACCCTGTATTTATTAAGTATTATCATAAGCCACCTCGAACATATTTTCTGGTTCCATATTATCAGAACATAAGTTCGATGTCAAGATATTTTTTTATTTTTTCAAACAAATGTTTGATTTACTTGTCAAACTATGTTAAAATATAGAAAAACCTAAGAGGTGGAATTATGGCTTATGAAGGTTTGAGCGATAAACAGATACAAATACTCCAATATATAAAAGATGAATTAACTTTGAGGGGTTATCCTCCATCGATACGTGAAATATGCAAAGCCGTAGGTTTGAGCTCTACTTCATCTGTGCATGCACATTTAAATACCTTGGAGGAAAAGGGCTACATAAAAAAAGGAACAAACAAAAGAAGAGCCCTGGAATTAATCGATGTTGACGATATTTGCTCCGATATGCCAAAAAAAGAAATCATAAATTTACCCGTCATAGGAACCGTTACTGCCGGCTCCCCTATTTTAGCGGTTGAAAACATTGAAGATACCCTGCCCATTTCAATTGATTTTGTAGGCAACAAGGAATCCTATGTCTTAAGGGTAAAGGGCGACAGCATGATAGAGGCAGGAATTTTGGACGGGGATCATGTCATCGTCAATTCCCAGCATGATGCAAAAAACGGAGATATAGTCGTTGCCTTGATCGGAGACGAAGCAACTGTTAAGACCTTCTACAGAGAAAAGGACCACATAAGGCTCCAGCCTCAAAATTCATCCATGGATCCTATATTAATAAAAGACCCTTACATCTTGGGAGTTGTAAAAGCTCTTGTGAGAAAATATTGAAAAAATTACATACAATACAAAAAAGATGAGATTCTTCGCTGCCTTCAGTATGACAGGTACCTATATGCATAGCTATGTGTCATCCTGAACGATAGCGAAGGATCTCATTATTTATTAATTGCATATTTTATTTCATCGAATTCCGTCATCTTTTCAAGGGAGAGCATCACGCTTAATTTTACGTGGTCGTAGAAGAGACCTCCCTGGATGTAGGCTATGTAAGGGGGACGGATGGGGGCGTCGGCACTGAGCTCTATAGACGAACCTGAAACAAATGCCCCGGAAGCCATAATCACCTGGTTGGTGTAGCCCGGCATCTCCCATGGCACGGGAGATACATGGCCGTCTACCGGGGATGCGGCTTGTACAGCTTCACAAATTTTAATTACCATATCCTTGTTGTTAAATTTAATGGCTTGAATTATGTCGCTTCTTTCCTCTTCAATTTCAGGTGTTATTTCAAAGCCTAAAGAAGAGTAAACCCCGCCAAACAAGAGGGCTCCCTTTACGGCTTCGCTTACGATGTGGGGTGCGAAAAACAAGCCTTGAAGGGTATTTCTCGTGGTTCCGAAAGTAAGCCCCAATTCTTTTCCCAGTCCCGGAGCCGTAAGACGGTTGGCTAACCTATCAATTATATGTTTTTTGCCAACTATGTAACCCCCTGACAGGGCAATACCTCCGCCGGGATTCTTTATCAGGGACCCCACAACCACATCTGCTCCCACATCCGAAGGCTCAAGCTCATGAACAAACTCTCCGTAACAGTTGTCAACCATTATACAGATATTGGGATAAACTTTCCGGATTTTTTCTATGGCAAATTTTATTTTTTCTATTGTTAAACCGGGCCTGAAGCTGTAGCCTGTAGACCGCTGGATCATAAGAAGCTTGGTTTTCATAGTTACGGCTTTTATTGCCCCTTCCCAGTCAATATCATCGTTGTATAGGGGGACTTCTTTGTAAACTATGCCTGCTTCCTTCAGATTATTGGCTTCATTTCCTTCTTCCCCCAATACTGTCAGCAAGGTGTCGTAAGGTCTTCCCGATATGGATATCACCTCGTCCCCGTGCTGCAAAATTCCCGACAAGGTCAGGTACAAGGCATGGGTTCCGGATGCTATGGAAGGCCTGACTAATGCATCTTCTGTATTAAATACCGATGCATATATTTTTTCAACCTTTTCCCTGCCCGGGTCGTCATAGCCGTATCCCGTATTCCAGTAAAAATTCGTATAATTTAGCCTGTTCTCCTGCATGGCACGGATAACCTTGTATTGGTTCTTCTCTCTTATTTTATCAATATTTTCAAAATGCTTGTATTTAATTTCCTTTTCTATTTTTTGGACATAATTATAAACAGTTTCGCTTATGCCAAACTGTTTACTTAATATATTTTCTGTAAACATTATTGCTCCTCTGTATCACTGATATTAAGCTTTACCTGTTTAACCGGCCTTATAGATGTGATTGCATGTTTGTAGATTAACTGCTGGCCCCTGTCTGTTTCCATAATAATCACATAATTGTCAAAGCCTGTGACAGAACCCGTCAATTTATAACCGTTGTTTAAATATATGGTGATGGTTGTTCTGTCCCTCCTAACGGTATTTAAGAATAAATCTTGTAAGTTAATAATACCTGCCATTCCCCTTCCTCCTTTTAGTTAAGTCTTGTACTTATATAAGTCTCTATGTCTTTAATAGTATTGTCGATTTCTTCCGCCTTATCCATCCTGAACCATTTAACATTCTCATCCTTCAAAAACCATGTATACTGGCGTTTAGCAAACCTTCTTGTATTTTGTTTTAAAAGGCTGACTGCCTGGTCATAATCCATGCTGCCTTCAAGATAAGCTATGATTTCCTTATATCCTATCCCCCTCATGGACACTAAATCCTTACCGTATCCTTTTTCAAGCAGGGACCTGACCTCTTCCACAAGGCCCTGGCTGAGCATTTCATCCACTCTTTGATTAATTCTTTCATAAAGGACCTTTCTTTCCATTGAAAGCCCGATCAATATGCTGTCATACTCAGGACTTGGCTTTCTGATGTCCGTATTCAGGTCAGAAAACTTCTTTCCGGTGATATCACATACCTCCAAGGCTCTTATAACCCTCTTTACATTATTTTTATGAATTTTCTTGCAGGCTTCAGGGTCTCTTTTCATTAATTGCTCATAAAGGGCATCAGCCCCCTGGTCTTTGTAGAAGGTAGTGTAGTATTCCCTGATTTTTTTGTTTGATTTCACCTTTCCAAAGTCTAAGTCATATATGAGGGAGTTAACATATAGGCCGGACCCTCCAACTATTATGGGAACTTTGTTTTCAGCCGCAAGCCTGTCGATGATTTTTTCAGCCTCATGTTTAAATTCCGAAACGGAATACTCCCGGTCCGGATTGACGATATCAATCATGTGATGAAGGATGCCTGATTTTTCATCATCGGTTATTTTTGCGGTTCCAATATCCATACCCTTGTATATCTGCATTGAATCCGCAGAAATAATTTCGGTATTTAGTTTTTTTGCAAGCTCAAGAGATACATATGTTTTGCCTACAGCCGTAGGTCCTATGATTGCAATTATTTTCTTCATTTTATTACCCTAACCCTGGATTCTTCCAAACATCTTTTCAATTTCATACTTGGTCATTTTAATGATTACAGGTCTTCCATGTGGACAGGTGTACGGATTATCCGTCATTTTAAGCTCCTTTAACATGGCCCCGACCTCGTCCCTGTGAAGCCTATCTCCTGATTTTACGGACCTTGTGCACGCGTTTTTTATTATCTTATCCGGAACAAGGCCTAAATTAGATTTTTCTGCCTCCTTTAAGGAATCTAAGACAGATAAAAAGACATCCTTTATGTTTGAATCCTTAAATAAGGCCGGTATACTGTTTATAATCACAGCATCACTTCCAAAGCTTTCAACGGAAATTCCCATATCCTTAAATACTTCCTCATTGGACATTGCCGTGTGGTAATCATCATAAGATAAATTTATTACCAGCGGAATTATTTCCTGAATTAAAATATCTCTTGCCTTATATTGTTTTAATAACTTTTCATAATTAATCCTCTCGTGGGCTGCGTGCTGGTCAATTATAAACATTTGTGTCTTTTCATAATTTTCGCAGATTATGTAGGTATCCATGACTATCCCTATGATAGAAAGCTCAGGAAGCCTGCCTTCGTCTCTTTCCCTCCCTATGAATGTTTCCTGCTCATATTTTGGTTTTTCATAAACTTTCAGCCCTTCCTTCAAGGAAATATCTTTTTCTTTTTCTATAACTTCTTCAAAAATATTTTCTCTTTCGGTTCCGATTTGGCTAATCTTTAAATTCTCAATATCATCAAAGATTTTAACTTTTTGGGCAGTTGTTGAAGGCTCATTCGAAAAAGTTTCCTTTTTTACTACCTTCATTATTTGTTTAGAGTGCAAGGCTGAATAAATCGCCCTCTTTACTTCATTTAAGACCATATCTTCCTTTTGAAACCTGATTTCCGTCTTTGCAGGATGAACATTTACATCAACCAAAGATGGAGGTATTTCAATTCTTATGAAGCATGCAGGGTATTTATTTTTTGGAAGAAGGGTTGAATAAGCAGCTTCAATGAAATAACTCATCCTTTTGTGTTTTATGACCCTGCCGTTTACAAACACAAGCTGGTGTTTGCGGTTACCCCTGTAATAGTTTAAATCTGTCGTATAGCCTGTAATAATCAAGTCCTGGCTTCTGTAATCAACCCTTAAAAGGGAATTATAGAGATCTTTTTCGTACAAGCTTGAAATGGTATTGATAAAGTCCTTGGTTTTTGGTGTTCTGAAGGCCACATTGTTATTATTTATATATTTGAATGAAATATACTCCCTGCTTAAGGCCAGGGAAACAACGGTTTCGTTTATCCCCGAACTCTCTGAATTATCGCTTTTTAAGAATTTTTTCCTGGCAGGCACATTGTAAAAAAGATCAGTGACGGTAATTGTTGTCCCCACCGGACAGCCCACATCTTCTTTTGATGTGATTATACCGCCCTCCATGGTCATTTTAAGGCCGTAGATATCATCATTGGTCCTTGTTATAATCTCAAGTTTGGAAACGGCAGCAATACTTGCTAAAGCTTCACCGCGAAAGCCTAAAGTGAATAAAGAATTTAAGTCGTCGGAAGAAAAAATTTTACTGGTGCAGTGCCTTTTAAAGGCGTTCTCAACCTGGTCCCTTTCAATTCCCTTTCCGTTATCGGTTACCCGGATAAGGGTCTTGCCCCCGTTTTTTATTTCAACGGTTATTTCATCTGCCCCGGCATCAATTGAATTCTCTGCCAATTCCTTAACTATGGACTTAGGGCTTTCAATAACTTCTCCCGCTGCTATTTTATTGATGGTTTCATTGTCCAACAAACGTATAAAAGCCATTGGATACATTCCTTTCCCTTTAGTTTAAATCTTATTAGCCCTTTCAACCAGCTCATTAAGCAGCTTAAATGCCTGCATGGGTGTTATGTTTTCTATATCAATATTTTTAACCTTGTCTGCTATATCCTTGTATTCCTTATTCTTGCCTTTCTCTACCGGGTCCGGCTCGAACAGGGAAACCTGGAAATTATCGTTCACCCTGTTTTTCTTCCTGGCAAAGGGTTTATTTATGTCGCTTTCGTCAAGCTGCTTCAATATTTCTTTTGCCCTTTCCACAACTTCTTCAGGAAGACCGGCCAAATTTGCCACTTGAATTCCGTAGCTCCTGTCGATGCTTCCTTCCTTAATTTTTCTTAAAAATGTTATTTTATCATTTTCTTCCTTTATCAAAATCTTGTAGTTTTTTACGCTCTTTAATTTACTCTCAAGTTCGGACAATTCATGATAATGGGTTGCAAAAAGTGTTTTAGCCTTTATTTTCTTAGTAATGTATTCCACTACACTCCAGGCGATGCTTAAACCGTCATAGGTGCTTGTACCCCTTCCGATTTCATCTAAGATCAAGAGGCTGTCAGAAGTGGCATTTTGCAATATATTGGAAACCTCGCTCATTTCCACCATGAAGGTGCTTTGCCCCTGTGAGAGGTCATCGGATGCCCCCACCCTGGTAAATATTTTATCGATAATGCAGATTTCTGCCTTCTTGGCAGGTACAAAGCTGCCTATATGGGCCAAGAGGGCTATTAGGGCAACCTGTCTCATATATGTTGATTTACCGGCCATATTTGGGCCTGTAATGATTGACATCCGGTATTCCTTGTTGTCTATGTAGGTATCATTTGGAACAAACATCTCATTTTTTATTATTTTTTCAATAACAGGGTGCCTGCCTTCTGTAATGCTTATGTAACCCTTGTCATTCATTTCCGGCCGCACATAATTGTTCTTAACTGCTGCGACGGCTAGTGAATTAATGGCATCTATAACCGCTATATTATAAGCCGTTTCCTGAATCCTTTTCACATGGCTGCTTATGTAGCCCCTGATTTCCAAAAACAAGTCATACTCTAATCTCATGATTTGTTCATCGGCATTTAATATTTTTGCTTCCATTTCTTTAAGCTCAGGAGTTACATACCTTTCACAGTTGGCCAGGGTCTGTTTTCTTATGTAATGGTCCGGGACATCCTTCAAATATGATTTAGTTACTTCCAAGTAGTAGCCAAAAACCTTGTTATAACCGATTTTTAAATTCTTGATGCCCGTTGCATTCCTTTCCTTGGTTTGAAGGTTAGAAATCCAATTCTTGCCCTTTACGGTTATTTCTTTTAATTCATCCAGGTCTTCATTGTAGCCTTCCTTTATCATTCCCCCTTCCTTGATTGAGACCGGGGGCTCATCTAGGATTGACGCATGGATTAAATCGTAAATATCCTTGAGTTCATCAAATTTTTCATAAATACCTGCAAACATTTGAGAAGACAGGCCTGACAATTCAGCTTTTAAATCCGGCAGGTTTGAAAGAGACTGCTTCAGTGAATTCAAGTCCCTTCCGTTGCAATTACCGTACACGATCCGGCTTATCAGCCTTTCTATATCATAGACGGTCTTCAAATATTCTTTGATATTATTGGATATCATCACATTTTCATATAATTCTTCAACAGCATCCAATCTGTAATTAATAAGCTTGATATTTTTAAGGGGTTCTTCAATCCATTTTTTTAAAAGTCTTCCCCCCATGGCTGTCATGGTGTTGTCAATTACGTGATACAAGGTCCCCTGTCCCTTTTTCCCTCTGATGGTTTCAATAAGCTCCAAATTTCTTCTTGTGCCGGAATCGAGCTGCATATATTCCCCAAGGGTATAAAAATGAAGCTTGTTGATGTGGTCAAGGGAGGTTTTTTGTGTTTCGTTTAAATATTTTAAGAGCATGCCAAGGGACATGACCGCATGGTAATTATCCCTAAGTCCCAACGAATCCAGAGATACAGCTTTAAAATGAGTCAAGATTATCCCCCTATAGTCATCAAAGCTTAATGTATCACTTATATTTATCATCAAATCTAAAGTATCATCACCGACAGGCATATTGGATATTATTTCGGAAGGTGAAATTTTGTTAATTTCTTCTATTAAGAGGTCATTAGTCCCCTCTTTCAAGAAATCACTTAAGGATATGTTTTCGGTTGCAAACAATTCACCGGTTGAAATATCCGCATAGGACATGCCAAATCCCTTGTCCATGTAAATGCAGCACAAATAATTGTTGCTTTTTTCATCCAGCATCCCCTGGTCGATTATTGTCCCCGGTGTGATTACTCTCACAACATCACGTTTTACGATACCTTTGGCAAGGGCAGGGTCTTCAAGCTGTTCACAGATTGCAACCTTGTAGCCGTTTTCGATAAGCTTGGAAATATATCCGTCAACAGCATGGTAGGGAACACCGCACATGGGTGCCCTTTCTTCCTGTCCGCAATCTCTTCCCGTAAGTGCAATTTCCAAAACCCTGGATGCGGTGACGGCATCATCGAAAAACATTTCATAAAAATCTCCCAGCCTGAACATGAGGATACAGTCTTGATACTGGTCTTTTATTGAAAAATACTGCTCCATCATTGGTGTGTATTTCGCCATTCTAAACCCCCTTACACGCCTCTTCTGTTCCGGAACCTTCCTCTTAAAGAAGAGGCGGGTCCCCATTGCATGTTACTCAAGGATCTCTCCCTCCATATGGAAGGTCTTCACCTTAGTTATTCTTACATTTACAATCTCACCGACTAAGTCCCTGCTTCCTTTGAAATGAACCAGCCTGAAATGCTCGGTCCTGCCTGTTAATCTATTATTTTCGACAGTTTCAACTAAAACGGGAAATACCTTGCCCAGACACTCCTTGTTTTTTTCCAGGACAATTGGGTACAAAACTTCCAAGAGCCTGTCAAACCTTTTGTGCTTTACATCATCGGGGATCTGGTTCTCCATTTTAGCAGCCGCTGTTCCCTCTCTCATGGAATATAGAAAGGTGAAAGCCGAATCAAACCTAACTTTTTTTACCATATCTATGGTTTCTAAGAAGTCTTCCTCGGTTTCGCCGGGAAAGCCTACAATTATGTCTGTTGTTATGGCTATATCCGGCAGGTCCTTTCTCAATTTCTCCACCAAGCTTAAATAATGCTCTTTAGTGTACTTGCGGTTCATCCGCCTAAGGACCTCATTGCTTCCTGCTTGAACAGGTAAATGTACATGCCTGCATACCTTGCCGCATTCCTTTATGGCAGTTATCAAATCATCGGTTAAATCCTTGGGATGGGAGGTCATGAAGCGGATCCGCTCAATGCCGTCAATTTTGTTTATTTGGTAAAGAAGGTCTGCGAATGTAACCTTTTTATCCAAATTGCGCCCGTAGGAATTTACGTTTTGGCCCAGCAAGGTCACTTCTTTGCAGCCATCTTCAGCTAAAGCTTTAATTTCTCTTATTATATCATCCGGTTCTCTTGACTTTTCCCTGCCTCGAACATAGGGAACTACACAGTAGGTGCAGAAGTTATCACAGCCGTAGGTTATGTTAACCAAGGCCTTGTGCTTAAATTTGCGTCTTTTTGGCATATTTTCATATATGGATTTAGTGTCGTCTACAATTCCCACACTCTTTCTCTTATTGATTTCGGCATCGTAAATCAGCATGGGCAGCTCATGTATCGTGTTTGTTCCAAAGATTATATCTACAAAGGAGAACTTTTTTAAAACTTTTTCTCGTATTTCCTGCCTTTGCATCATGCAGCCGCAGACCGCAACAAGCATATGGGGATTGTTGCGCTTTAATCCCTTTACTTCACCTAACTTCCCGAATACTCTCAGCTCTGCATTTTCACGTATCAAACATGTATTAAATATAACCAGGTCTGCCTGTTTTTCATCATCGGTTTCTTCATATCCGACAGAGGTAAGCATGCCTGCAATTTTTTCCGAGTCGTGTTCATTCATCTGGCAGCCGTAGGTCAAGATGTGGTATTTCTTTCTCCTGCCCTCCATAATAAAAAATTGCTCGTTACAATTCTTCAATTCTATTATTTTATCACTGTCTGTTCTTATATCTTCCGAAATTATTTCGTAATTTTTATCGGTCATCTTTCTCCAACTTTCTAATTTAAACATTTTTTACATCTTGAATATTATATCATTTCACAATATTTTCTTCAATAAAAAATATTCTTGAATAGTTTAGGCTAATCCTGCTTCAGCTGTTTAATATCATAGCCTGTGGGATTTTGAAACACCCTCAGGTCAAAGAAATCCACAACGGCCAGTATATGGTCGAAAATATCCGCCTGTATCGATTCATAGTTAACCCACCTGGTATCTGCAATAAAAAGATACAATTCAAGAGGTATGCCGTTTTCACCGGGAGCTAACTGCCTGACCATGGTTGTGCTTCCCTGAAGCAAATCCACCCTGTTTTTCAGATAATTACTTATATAAACCCTGAAAACTCCCAAATTGGTCAATTGCCTGCCATTTATGGGAAGTTCGGTATTTATCTTGTTTTCTTCATTATACTTTTCAATTTCCCTGACCCGGTCTTCGATATAGTCTTTTAAATAATCAATTTTTTTAAATCTTTCTATCATTTCTTGGGTGCATATTTTTATGGAAGTCATATCGATATAGAAGGACCTTTTGACCCTTCTGCCCCCGTAATCTCTCATACCCCTCCAGTTTTTGAAGGAATCGGTAATGAATGCGGAAGTGGGTATGGTCGATATGGTTTTATCCCAGTTTTGAATCTTGACGGAATACAATGTAATCTCCAACACATCACCGTCAGCACCGTATTTGGGCATTTCCACCCAATCTCCTATTCGGAGCATATCGTTCCAGGTCAGCTGGATTCCTGATACAAAACCCACAATTAAATCCTTGAAAATAAATGAAACTATAGCCGTTGCAGCACCCAGCCCGCTTAAGAGGTATATGGGATTTTTATCTACTAAAATTGAAACAATGATTATCCCTGTTATCAAATAAACACCTATTTCAAGAATCTGCAAAAGACCCTTTATGGGTCTTTCCTTTGATACAGGATTTTGCCTGTAAATTTTGTCTATGGCATCCAACAATGATTTTAAAATCAGGGATATCACTATGAATACATAAATAACGGCAATCCTTTGTACCATAACTTGAAACCCATAGTAGAACAAGGCGAAAGAATAAAATATCACTCCCGGAACTATCAGGGCAATTCTTTGAAATACCTTGGTTTCCAGCAATACGTCATCCCATTTGTACTTGTTGTTTCTTATTATTTTTGAAATAATCTTCAAGAGCACCCGGTTTATAATTATATTCATGGCAGCACAAATCAGCATTAAAGCCCCGGTTATGCTCACGTAATAGACTAGGCCGGCTGCTGATTCGTTAGGCAGCCTCTCTGATAAAAAATTATAAAAGTCCATATTATCCCCTTTCATTCAAATTATAGAATACTATCCTTTACTTATGCAGGCTGATTCCATTCAACTCATTCTTAATACTCTTCCATTCAGGTAAAAATTCGCTCATGTAATCCTTGAAAGCTTTGTTGTGATGTCTTTCAAGAAGGTGTACCATCTCATGAACAATGATGTATTCCAGGCACCTTGGGGCTTTCTTGGCAAGTTCAAGATTTATCCAAATCCTTTTATCCCGGGTATTGCATGTACCCCACCTGGTTTTCATCTTCTTTATACCAAATTCATTTACCTTGACCCCTATTATCTTTTCCCATTTTTCTATATATGAAGGTATAATCTCTTTTAACTTTTGCCTGTACCATTCTGACATGATCTTCTCCCTCTTTTTTATGGTGTTTCCGGGTCTCACATACAAGTCCATGTATTGTTCGTCTCTTAATTCAAGATGGTCTTTTCCCTTTTTTTCTATGACCTCCAATATGTATTTTTCCCCTAAGTAGTAATGGCTTTCACCTGTTTTATACACTTTTGCGGCCTCAGTTTCCCCGGTTGTATATTTCTTCTTTTGTTTAATAATCCAAGTTAATTTTGTAAGAGCAAAGTTACGTGCTTCCTCATCATCCATATGCCGGGGCACAGCCAGCCTGACTCTGCCGTCCGGAGGATAAACAGTAAGGTGGATATTTTTTATTCCTTTTCTAACCAAGTCTATATCAATGCCTTCTATCCTTATTTTTTTCATCCGTTTCCTCTCTTAGTGCTTAATTTTGCTTTACATAATTATTTTTATGTAAACCTGCATTGGTATTTCAAGCTTTATAACCGGAATAATTGGTTTACATAAATATATTTATGTAAACCACCCTTGATTTAAGAAAACTAAATTGGTTTACATAATTATTTTTATGTAAACCTGTATTGATATTTCAAACATTACAACCATTAAAATTGGTTTACATAAATATATTTATGTAAACCATAATAAGAATTTCTTATATAATTCTTATTCGCCGATAATTTTTACCAATACCCTTTTGGGTCTCATCCCGTCAAATTCTCCGTAGAATATCTGTTCCCAGGTGCCAAAATCCAACTTCCCTCCTGTTACGGCCACCACTGCTTCCCTTCCCATTATTGTTCTCTTTAAATGGGCATCAGCATTGTCTTCATACCCGTTATGATGGTATTGGCTGTATGGTTTTTCCGGTGCCAGTTTTTCCAAAAATGCTTCAAAATCCCTGTGCAATCCACCTTCGTCATCATTAATAAAGACGGAGGAGGTTATGTGCATGGGGTTGCAAAGGAGCAAGCCCTCTTTAATACCGCTTTCTTTCAAGCATTCTTCTATTTGGGGAGTAATATTGATAAAGGCCCTCCGGCTTTTTATATTAAAAGTTAATACTTTTCTGTAAGATTTCATCTTTCCTCCTTATCTTTTCCATCATCAGTCTGATTATTTGCTTGCCGGCCCTCCAATCCGGTATTTTGTTTAGTTATCAGACCTATGAAGCTTCCTATATTTTTCTATAAATTTATATATTATTATAGTTTAATTTTACCTGAAATTCAACTAAATGAGAAAAGTAAATCCTCCCTGTAATTCTTACCGGGAGGATTTACTCAATTCTTTCTCTGTCAAGGTTCCTTGTCAAACACCGCTGAACTTATGCAGCAACCTTAAATAATGGCTGGCTTCTCTTATTGTATGGTCACCTAATAAGGGTATAATAATTGATTTAATTTTGCATTGGAGTATGCCTTCGGTTCCTGCCCTCTTAAATTCTCGTATATCCCTTGTGGCGTTCAAGCTTTTGCGGGTGACTGTCTGTAAGTTTTCAAGTTGGTTTTGAACTTCTCTCGCTTCTTGAGTAAGCTGGTCAAAAGTATTCCCGAACATGTTGGCAGTATTGAACAAATCCGTCTCGGTCGGGTCCAATAGTCCTCTTATGAACTTTGCATGTTCCGCCATTATCCGGTTCCAGAATACTTCTTCTTCCATAGCTTCTGTCGCCGCATCTATGGTTTCTCTGTTTTGATACCTCTGAATGGTCCTTACATACAGCTTAGCTTCCCTCATTATATGGTCAATCAACAAGGGATAATTCAAGGTAAACATTCTGCATGTTAAAACATTGTTTAAGATATTTGCTTTAAACTCAATCAATGCATTTGTCACTTCAATGATTCTGTCGTTCAGATAGTATACTTTTTCTTCAAGCATTGGCTTTAAGGCCGTTTGATTCATACTCATAAGCCTGAATTCTTCTTCTGTCAGCTGGGTAGGAATTCGTACTCCCGTAAAATCTGATGTTGCAATTTCGGCATCAAGGGTATACGGGGTAACCACCTCTCCCGATTGAAGCACTTCCCGGCTGACAGCCCCGTTTGACAGATAAATCACTTCTCTTAAGAGCCTGTCAAATTCCATACGGAAATCATTGGCACGTTCCATATATCCTTCATCTATGGGTGTGAAGGCTAACTGTAGAAAAAGCGAGTGCTCTTTCATGATTCTTAAAAAGAAAAGATGTAATTCTAAAGACTTGCTGATAAAATCTCTGGCGGAAAGCATATAAAAACCCCCTACAATATATTTTTATATATATTATGCAGGAGGCTTTATACTGTTAAGGATTATGCCGTTTTGCCCGGATGTAAACTATCCATCGGATTATTTGAAAGCTGAATTTTAGTCTATATAATGAAATTCATTTCCGTGCCACCTGATGAATCTTTCTAAGTCCCCATAGGAAACACCAATAGTAGCAGTGTTTACATTGGGGTGGAAATTAACCGGGTCTTTGTCTGTCAAACCCTTATCGATTAATACTATAACCTGTCTTTCACTGTCATTTATCAGACCAAAGGGGCTCACGGCGCCTTTTTTAAGGCCTAAGTATTTATTCAGCCTTTCTTCTGATGCAAAGGATAAAACCGAACTTCCTATTTGTTTTGATAATGATTTCAAATCAATATGTTTATTTGAACATGCAATAAGAAGATAATGAATATTTCCTTTTTTGTTTCTCAAGAACAAGTTTTTACTGTGTTGTCCCGGAATATCTATATCCAGATTGTCGGCTTCTTCCACCGTATATACGGCCTCATGCTCATATCTTGTAAATTTAATGGATAGTTGGTTTAAAACATCATATAATTTTTGTTCTTCATAATCAATCATTTCAACTTCCCCCTTAATCTTCTGATGAATAGGTTTCTTTAGCAAATTTGCCTGTTTATTATTCACTCATTCTTTATAATAGTATAATATATCTCTTTGAATTACAATATAAAATAATGAAAATCTGCCTTTAACCCCTTATGTCATCCTGAGTGTAAGCGAAGGAAGCCACCAGTTTTGCCGGTCCATCTTGTGCACCTGTCTCCAAAATAACCTATGATAGCATCATTTTCATATATTTTAACTACTTCGCATCTATTGGGGCAGCCATCGCAGTCAAAGCTTCTTGAAAAAATATTGTTGTCGGCTAACTTGAAGCCCCTGAATTTTGTTCTCCCTGTCTTTTTTACCTGGTCTCCTGCAATGATCGCAGCACCTATGGCTCCCATCATACTGTAATTTTCCGGCACGAACACTTCAAAACCAAGCTCGTTTTCAAAGGCTGCCTTCATGCCTTTGTTGGCTGCAACTCCTCCTTGAAACAAGACCTTGGGGAGAATTGTTTTGCCCTTGCCCACGTTGTTCAAAAAGTTTCTGACAAGGGCATCGCAGAGACCCCTTATTATTTCCGCCTTACCGTAGCCTAACTGCTGCTTGTGTATCATGTCTGATTCTGCAAATACGGCACACCTGCCGGCAATTCTGACGCTTGTATCGGCTTTCAGAGCATAATCGCCAAATTCTTCTATCGGGATGTCAAGCCTTTCAGCCTGCCTGTCTAAGAAGGACCCGGTGCCCGCTGCGCAGACGGTATTCATGGCAAAATCCCTCACTATTCCATTATTAAGAATTATTATCTTTGAATCCTGGCCGCCGATTTCAATTATGGTTTTGACATCCTTGTCAATTTCAAGGGCAGCCATGGCATGGGCAGTAATCTCATTTTTCACTGCATCTGCTCCAATGATTGCCGAAGCAATAATTCTCCCGCTGCCCGTAGTTCCAGCTGCTGAAATATCTGAATCATCATATTTGTTTTTCAGGATTTTAAACCCTTCCTGAATAGCTTTAATGGGATTTCCCCTTGTTCTCAAATATATTTTCTCAACCAAATCATGGTTTTTATCTATAAGAGCTATATCTGTACTGACAGAGCCTAAGTCAACTCCCATATAGTACATTTTCCCGCCTCCTTTCCAACAAATCGATAAAGGCTTCAAGCCTGGTTATATAGCCTGCTTCTCCCGTCATATCATCCACAACCAAAGACATTATGGGGAAGTCACAATCTCTTGAAATAGCAGGCAATATTGACTTAGATACTATTTCGGGCATACAGCCCAAGGGAAAGATCTGTATGGCACCGTCAAAACCTTCCCTGTATGAAAGTATAGCTTCTCCTATGCATTCTTTGGCGTGGCCTCCTATTTCCAAAGGTAAATACTTGCGGGATGCTTTTTTTATATTGAGAGAATTTATTCTTGCCGGACTTAATATCATGTTTTTAAACCACCAGCTGGGCGTCAGGCCTCTTTTGGAGGATACGCCGTAATCCATCAGCTTATCTTCGATGTAAAAATTTGAGTATGGCTCAATCACTGTGTATATTTCACCTATTATAGCTATTTTTAAAGGGTCCTTGTTTATGTCCACAGGTATATATTCTATTCTTTTTTTGTATTCTTTTATTAATGACAGCATTTCTTCAGGGCTTGAACACTTCATGGCTTCTTTTTTGCACCGGTGCAAAAGTCTTTTGCATTCACCCTTGTTTCTTTCATAGCCTGCCAAATAATGAGCTAAAGCTTCTGTTTCGTCTATTAAGCGCATTACTTGCACAGCTGATTTTGTTGCTTTTAATTTCTCAAACCTGCTTTTTCTACCGGCAGCCCCTATTGCTGCCAGCCTATTAATAAGCTCTTTTATTCCGATATCCTTAGGCATGTCTAAAACAATGAATTCAAGGTCATAACCCAAGCTTTTCATTAAATTCATCTGAAGCTCGCAGTATTCGCCGAACCGGCAGGGACCGCAGCTTCCCGTCAGTATTACCGTGTCCGCACCTCCTTCGATTGCCTGAATGTAGTTCCCTATCATTATTTTAAAAGGAAGACAGATCTCTTCAGGCGAGTACTTAGCCCCAATATTTAAAGCATGGTCGCTGTTTTGCGGGGGAATCACATAATCGATTCCCAATCCGTCAAAAAGCGCTTTTACGGCAATATATACATTACCCAAGTGTGGAAATGTGGCTATCACTGAACAATCTCCTTTCCAGCATGTCTCTGAAGGCTTCCAGCCTTGTATTGATACCGGCTTCACCGGTATGCTCGTCAAGCTTCAATATCAAAAATGGAAAATCCGGCAAACTGTTTTTAATTAGTTCAATTATTACCGAATCTGTGCCGCAGTTAAACGATGATACATAGATTATTCCGTCTGTTTTTTTCCCCTTTGCCCCATTAAGGGCAAAGCCGTAGTTTTCTCTTACAAAGGTCCAAAAAGGTCTCTTGTACAAGTTTTCAGCTTCCTGATACAGGATACCTTCTTCGGTAAATTCAGCCGTCATAATACCCATACCTAAGCTGTTTATTTTCTTTACCAAATTCATATTTAAAAAGCTGTCATAAATATTATAGGGGTGTCCGGTCAAGGCGATATTTATTTCGTATCCGGTATCAGCTATCCCCGTTTTATGTTTTTTTTGCTCATTTAAAGCACTTATGAATGCCCTTTTTATTTGATTATTGCTTTTCCCTAAGAATTTTCCGGCTGTTTTGGCCCAGGAATAAAGGTTTTTCCAGGATGTGGCGTAAATAGGCTCCGTAATGGCAGCCGGCAGGTCATCTAAGCTGTTCAGTACCATTTCCGGCAGTCCGCAAAACTTAGGACATATATATTCGTTTTTCTGCAACTGCATGATCCTGGGGATGACCAGGACATCGCATTTATCTTTAATGGAGTCAACATGGCCGTGAAAGACTTTTACGGGAAGGCAGGCATCGTCCACACATGTTTTAATTCCCGTATCAAAAATATTTTTATTAGTATCCTCCGAAACAATAATCCGAGCTCCCAATTCACTGAAAAAAGTAACTAAAAAAGGATGGTATCTGCAATACATCAATCCTTTCGGTATCCCTACCTTCATATAACCTCCCGCTGATTCGGGGACATTCTTCGTTGTGTCCCCATACCTCATTAAAAATAAAATATCACAAATTATATTATTACCTATAATTTGTGATATTATGCTTATTATTCAATTAATTCCAAATTTATGTCCTATTCTCCCGCTGTTGCGATTAATAGTTTTATACATTCTTCAACGTCATTCTTGTTAAAGATTTCTCCCGAGGTATGGAGGTTTCTTGTAGGTATGGAGATTACCCCGCTGGGTACCCCCTCTCGTGAAGTATGGATGGGGCCTGCATCCGTACCGCCAAACTCTAAGATTTCATACTGATACCTGATCTTGTTTTTTTCCGCTAAATCTGTTAAAAGGTCTTTTACATGGGGATGGGTAATCAGTGAATTGTCCTTTAATTTAATAGCTGCTCCCCCGCCTAATTTAACATCCATCTTTATCCCGTCAGGGCTATCTCCGGTTGCCGTTACATCAACGGCAACGGCTAAATCCGGATCTATGCTGTAGCCGGCTGTTTTAGCTCCCCGGCAACCCACTTCTTCCTGGACGGAAAATACATAATAAACATCATTGTCTGTTGACGGATGGTTCTTCAAGGCTTCGATTAATATATAGCAGCCCACCCTGTCATCAGCCGCCTTGCAGATTACGCAGTCATCCGTTTCATAATAGTCCGATTTGAAGACACACATATCCCCTAAGCGGAAGTTTTCTTTAATGAATTCTTTATCGCAAGATGCAACATCCAAGAATAGCTTGCTTGTTGTTAATTTTTCATTTTCTTTTAATTCTTCGCAGCAGATTACCCCTTCATGGCCGTCGGCAAAGACCATCCTGAGTCCCTGGAGCTCCTTGGCATTTAAGCCTCCCACATTGGCAAAGCGAAGAAATCCTTTTTCATCCACATGGGTCACCATCAGGCCTATCTGGTCCATATGGGCTGAAAACAAGATTTTTTTGCCCTTTCCCTTTTTCCTGGCAATGAGGTTGCCCAGGGGATCTATGGTTATTTCATCCGCAAAGTCTTTTATTTCATCCATTATCAATTCACGAATCATTTTTTCCCTTCCCGAAGGACCGAAACAATCCGATAATCTTTTCATTAATTCACTGTTAAACATGATCTTCCCCTTTCTGATTTTCAATAATAACTGATTTTGTAAGCTCCAATACGCTATGAATATCCTTTTTGCTGGCCACGCAGACCGGAGAGTGAATATACCTGCAAGGTACCGATATAGCCGCTGTTTTGGCCCCACTTTTAGTTTTGTGAATAGCCCCCGCATCATTGCCCCCTGCTGATGATCTTCTGTACTGGTAGTTAATATTATTGTCTTCTGCTATTTTAGCGATAGATCTCACCAAATCAATATCATAGACTGTAGTATTATCCATTAAAGACAGGGCGGCTCCCTTGCCAATCAAGGTTGACTTGTCTTCTTCATCCACTTCGGGCATATCCGCACATACGGTTCCTTCCAAGACCAGGCCTAAGTCCGGCTCCAACCGGTAGGCAGCTGTTTCAGCACCTCTTAAACCCACCTCTTCCATAACCGTAAAGACTCCGTAAAAATCCGCATCCAATTTCATGCTTAAGAGGTCTAAAATGATGCTGCAGCCTATCCTGTCATCCAAGGCCTTGGCCTTTATCAAATTGTCTCCAAATTCCACATACTTGCTGTTAAAAGACACATAATCGCCTATGCTTACCAATTTTTCCGTTTCTGCCTTAGAGCTTGTACCAATATCTATATACATTTTACCAAGGGGTAAGGCCTTCCCTTTTTCATCACTTGTCATCAGATGTATGGCTTTTGACCCGATAATGCCGGGTATCTTTTTTTCTCCTACAAAGACTGCCTTTGAATTCAGTACCCTGGGGTCGATTCCTCCCACTGCCTCAAATTTTATGAAGCCGTCGGAATCTATACCGGATACTATAAGCCCCACTTCATCCATGTGGGCGGCAACCATTATGGTTTTTTGCTTTCTGCCCTTGTTGTGGGCTATGATGTTGCCAAGCTTGTCGACATAATAATCACACCCCATCCGGGTCAGTATATCCTTAATATAATTTCTTACTTCATATTCACAACCTGATACGCCGGCAAGTTCGGTCAATTCTTTTAAAAACATAATATTTCCTCCAAATCAGAATTATCCAGTTCATTTATGAATCTTGCTATTGCCTTTCCGGTTATTTCCACATCATGTAAATCAATGGTCTCTACTGACGTATGCATGTAACGGAGGGGGATTGACAAGAGTATGCAGGGGATCCCCTCCCTGGATACCTGGAGGGCTTCCGTATCGGTACCTGTCTTTGCCGGCATTGCTTCATGCTGGATGGGGTAGTTGTATTTTTTGCACACTTGTGCAAATTTCCTTGTAAGCTTTGGATTAAGCCTGCCCCCGTAGGCAAGAATGGGACCCTTTCCTAATTCAGGAGAATCGGAAGGCATGTCAGGTGTTTTTCCGAAACCCACATCCAATACTATTCCTATATCCGGATTTATTTTATAGCTGCTTGTTTTGGCCCCCCTGGTGCCGGTTTCTTCCTGGGCTGTTGCAGTGAAATATACATTGCTCTTATGGGATATTTTATTCAGCTCTTTTGCAGTTTCAAGCATTACGGCAACACAAGCCCTGTCATCAAATGCCTTGGCACTTATCAGGCTTCCCTGAAGAGATAAGGGGTCCCTGTTCAAGCTTATTATGTCCCCGATTTTAACCAATTTTTCAAGTTCTTCTTTGGAATAACCCGTGTCGATAAAAAGGTCCTTAATTTTATGGTTCTTTTTCCTCTCTTCCTCACTTGTGACATGGGGAGGTTTTATTCCGATTACTCCATAAACTTTTTCCCTGCCGTGTATAGTAACCTCCTGGCCTACCAGGGTGGCAGGATTAAAGCCTCCCACCGTAGTGAAGCTTAAAAAGCCTCCATCTAATATTCTTGTTATCATGAGACCTATTTCATCTATATGGGCAGCTAACATTATTTTCTTGTCATTAATGCCCGACTTTTTAAATATATAGGATCCCAGTTTGTCTTTTTCAAATGAATCCGTATATGGCTGAAAATATTTTATTAAAGTATCACCCTTTATATACTCAAAACCTGAAATAAAGTGGTTTGAACAAACATCAAACAAAAATTCTTTAAGCATTTTACCTCCCTAAAGTTCAAAGTAAAATGTTAGATCTTGCGACCTAACATTTCAGTAATTTATTTTAGCAAGTCTTCAAGTGCATCCCCGATCGACTCCCCTATTGTGAAGTTTGCTTCTTCGGGTTTGTAAGTAATACTCTCGGTGCTTTCTTCATTCTTGTCATCTAATATCAATGTCAGGTTCAGGTTTTTGCCTTTCATATCAATACCTAGCACCTTTGCTTCTTTTATCTCTCCAACCTTGACAACTTGTGCAGGGGTTCTCAGTTTTTCCGCAGACACCTTTGAAATCGGTATGAAGCAGTCAATGTTGCCGTTGGCGTTTACATGTATACCATCCAAGAGAATGCGGGTTACTTCAACCTCTATTATGTCACCCTTGTTAAGGGTCTTGGCGTAAACATCAAAGGGATGTTCCGTCAATTGCTTTAATCCTAAGCCTACCTTTCTGTCTTTTCTTGATATGCTGAGTATTTTTGCCGTAACCTCCTGGCCTTCCTTAAGAACATCCGTAACCTTTTCCGTTCTTGCCCAATCCAGGTCTTTTATGTGTAAGAGGCATTCAATATCATCTACCTTAACAAAGGCTCCGAAGTCAACAATACGAGTTACCACTCCGGTTACTATATCTCCCTTTTGATACTTATCAAGGAATTTTGCCCAGGGGCTTTTTACGGTTGCCTTATAGCTCAAGGATAGTCTTTGGTTTTCCTTATCTACGCTTTTTATCTTCACATTTATCTTGTCGCCGGACTTCAGTACTTCCGATGGGTGCTTAATCCTTGTCCAGGCGATCTCATTGATGTGAAGAAGGCCGTCTATGCCGTTTACTTCAACAAAAGCACCGTAATCCTGAAGATTTTTTACCGTTCCCTCGTATATTTCTCCTTCTTGAATATTCTCCCATGCTTCCTTTTCTTTAGCTTCCTTTTCAAGCTTTTCAACGGCCCTGGAGGTTAAAACCAGCTGCCTTCTGCCTTTTTTATTCTTTGTTTCCAAAATTTTAACCTTTATATTTTTACCTACATATTCTGAAGGGTCCACATTTCTATTTATGGATATTTGATTTCTGGGAATAAAGCCTTTGATGCCTTTTAATACCCCGTAAATTCCGTGTTGAGATGCTTCGATTATGGGAACCTCAGCTATTTCTCCCTTAATCCTCAGTTGTTCCAATTCATCCCAAATTTTCTGCTCTTCTAAGGGTTTTCTGGTAAGAACGACATTTCCGTCCTGGTCAGAAATTTTTGCTACAAGGGCTTCAATTTCATCCCCTTCTTTCACTTCTTCCCTCAAATCTGAAACTTCTGTCAAGGAAAATTCTTCTCTGGTTATTATTCCGTCTGATTTATAATTGATGTTAACAGAAACGGCATCAGGGCTTACGTATATCACTGTTCCTTTAACCTTGTCGCCGGTTCTGATATCAGCTACTCCGCCGTAATTCTCTAACAGATCATGCATGGTGTCGGTTTTTTCAACTGCTTCCGGCTCCTGTCCGGCTTCAGCAGCCGGCTCTCCTTCTTCAGCCTTTTCTTCCGCTAAATCCACCTTATCCGTCTCAAGAGTTTCTTCCAAGATTTCAGTCTTTTCTGCATCTTCGTTCATTTCATTCACCTTGTCATTCAAGTTTTCCAACATACTAATAACCTCCTCAATTACCCAGTCAGGAGTCGAAGCCCCTGCGGATACTCCCACAATTGTATTTTTATCAATATAGTTATAAGGGATTTCCTTATAATTTTGTATCAAGAATGTGTTTTCACACAAGTCCTTACTCAATTCATACAGCTTTTTGGTGTTCGAGCTGTTCCTTCCGCCGATAATCAGCATTACATCGGATTTTGAAGCTAAGGCCACACAAGCTTCCTGTCTTTTCCTCGTTGCATCACATATGGTATTATGTACAACAATATTGGAATAATTGTTTGTTTCAATGGTCCTTAATATTTCTTCAAAGGTATTGAGATTAAATGTTGTCTGGCATACCAGGCAGTACTTTTTGTCAGGCTCGATGATTTTTTCCAGGTCTTCAGGACTTTTAATTATATCAGCTTCATTCCTGCACCAGCCTGCTATTCCCTGGACCTCGGGATGAGATTCATCACCCACAATAATTATATTGTAATCGTTATTTTTGAATTCTTCAACTATTTTATGTATTTTTTTTACTTTTACGCAGGTTGCATCTATAACTTCAATGTTTTTTTCTTCCAAGGCCTCATAAAAATTCTTCCCTGCCCCGTGGCTTCTTATGAGCACTTTGGCGTCGTTTTTTTCAGGCAGGTCATCCACAACAACCATGCCTTTTTCTTTTAATCTATCAACGACATCCTTATTGTGGATTATTTCTCCGTAGCTGTAAAGCTTCTTATCTTCCGCCAGCACTTTATCTGCTTTTAATACGGCAGCCTTTACCCCGCCGCAAAAACCGTTATATTCTGAAACTAATATTTTCATTGCCTACCTACTTCTTTAAATTGTAAATATCCTTTAATATCTCTTTTCCTATTTCCGTGTATTTATCCGTATTCAGTTTGGCCTCGTAGTTTTCAAAGTAATCTTTTTCTTTTCCGATATAGAGCCTCAGTCTGCCCCTGAACTTATACTCTCCTTCCAAATATACAGGCAGAATTTTAACTTTTGCCTTATTAGCTATCAGGGCGATTCCTGCTTTGGCATTGTTTTCGTCATAGCCCGTCTTGACCCTTGTTCCTTCAGGATATATGCCCAGGACCCCCCCCTTATTTAAAATATCAAGAGAGTTTTTTATTGCCGATAGGGAAACTCCCTTCCTGTCTACGGGAAAAGCCCCTAAATTTCTGAAAATAAAGCCCCAGAATTTACTTTCAAACAACTCTTTCTTGCCCATGAAATGAATTTTGCGTCTTGTGGATATGGCAAGCATGACAGGGTCAACAGCGGCCCTGTGGTTGCCGCAAACTATTAAGCCCCCCTCAGTATTGTCAAGATTCTCTTTATTATATGCCTTAAAGTCAAAAATTAAAAATACCAAAAACCTAAGTACAGATATTACAATTTTATAAAACATTCTTTCCTCCGATATGAGCGGCAAGAGTCTTTACCACTTCAGCCAGGTCCATCCTGCCGGTATCGATTAATATTGCATCATCAGCAATTTTCAAGGGAGAGTATTCCCTGGCGGAATCATTTTGATCACGTTTTATCATGTCCTTGAGAACACTGTCGTAATCGGCTTCAATCATATTTGCTTTCAACTGCTCATAACGCCTTCTTGCTCTTTCTTCTACCGGAGCCGTTATGAAAAATTTGTAGTCTGCATCCGGAAATACTATGGTACCTATGTCCCTGCCTTCCAAGACTGCGTTTTTATTCGCTGCAATCTTTCGTTGCAGGTCAACCATTTTTTCTCTTACTATTTTTAAAGCTGATATTTTTGATGCTGCTATGGAAATTGCTTCTTCTCTGATTAAGTTTTCGACATCTTTTCCGTCTAAAAATATCCGGTTATCATGGTAATCGATATCGGTTGTTTGCAGCATTTCTGCTATTTCGCTCTCATTTATATCAATACCTTGTATATATGCCTTATATGCAAGGGCCCTGTACATTGCCCCCGTATCGATGTATTCAAATCCCAGTTCCTTGCTTAATAGTTTTGCAACAGTGCTTTTTCCGGCTCCTGAAGGCCCGTCTATTGCTATTATCATTTTGCTTTCCTTTCCTATCCCTAAAATTCCGATGAAACAGGACACATCTTTGTCTTTCAGCACTTAAACATTATAGTACATATTGCTAAATATAACAACATAAATTTTTATGACAAGGGGACGGGGGTATTGTCACCTGACAAGACCCTCGCCCCCTAAAATTTTAGGTTTGTCCCTTAGCTTATTTCCTTAAAAGTTCTGGTATATGCTGTTGTTATCCCAAAGTTTTTCCAAGATGTTATAGTATTCCACTATTTCTTCTTTTTCTCTCAAGCTTATGTTAATAATCAAATTATTTATAACTGTCATAGGCACAACCAAAGAATCGACAAAGGAAACGATATTGCTGATTGCCAAAAGTGAAACATCTGCTAACTTATAGACGGGAGATTCCTCGGTGTCAGTGATTGCTACTATTTTTGTGTTCCGGTCTTTCACGAATTTAGCGGCATCAATTGTTGTTTTTGAATACCTGGGATAGCTAATGACAATAAGGAGATCATTATCTTTAATTCTTATGATTTCCTCATATAAGGAGTTTACTCCGCTGTTGTTTAACACCTTAACATTATTTAAGATAACATCCAAGTAAAAGCCTAAATAGTTTGATAAGGTTGATGATGTTCTCAGACCTAAAACATATACCCTGTTTGCATTTAAAATAAGCTCTGTTGCCTTGTCTAAGGCTTCCATGTCAAAATGCTCAAACAAATAACGGAGGTTATTCATTTCGCTTTTCAGTATTTTTTTATGCAGCTTTAAATTATCATTTACCACATCATCCTGAAGCCCTATCCTCTGAACTGCAGTAAGCTTGTTTTTGATTAAAACCTGGAGGGCTTTCTGCATTTCAGGATAACCTGAATACCCTAAGGCCGTTGCAAATCTCACAACGGTAGATTCGCTCACATCCACCCTTTCCGCTATTTTTGCGGCAGTCATGAAGGCAGCCTTGTCATAGTGGTCAATGATATATTGGGCGATGAGTTTTTGGCTTTTGCTGAATTTATGAAAACTATTCTTTATATTACTTATTAAATTATTATTCATAATAACCCCTTATCAATCTTATTCCTTCTTCAAAGGCCTCTATGTTTTTTTGTACCGTTGGAGGAGGAACTCTTTCGCTTATAGACCTTATCATTATATCCTTATGGATTACATCTTCCCCGATGAGCTCATATATGGCCCCTATGGATATTATGTTGGCCACCATGCCGGTATCAAATTTCTCTATGGCATTTTTCAGTATAGGAAGCCTGTAAGCCTTAATAGGATCATTTCCCGATAATTCAATACCTTCATCAACTATCAGCAATCCATCCCTGTCTAAGGACCCAATGTACTTATCGTATGCTTTTTGAGTTAGGGAAAGAAGGATATTTGCCTTTCTTATTTTTGGATAAGAGATTTCATCCCTGCATATTATTACTTCAGCCTTACTGGCACCCCCTCTTGCCTCCGGCCCGTAGGACTGGGTCTGAATAGCATTTAATCCTTGTTCTATTGCGGCATCTGCTAATATTATGGATGCCAGTATCACTCCCTGGCCTCCCGAACCGCTTAATCTGATTTCATACCTTTCCATTTTCTCCCCCTATCCTTGAAACATGTCAATGATTACCTGATAGCTTTCTATGTATTCAGGCTGAGGATTGTTATAAAATTCTCCGATTAAAATCTTGTTCCTGCCCTTGTCCGGGTCCTTGTCAACCAGCTTCTTATCAATGCAGTTTTCCTTCAAAAATGAATGCATTTTAAAAGCATTGCCTTTTTTGTTTTTTCTCCCGTAATAGGTAGGACATATGCTTAAACCTTCTATAAAGGAAAATCCCTTGTTTTGAATTCCTTTTTCTATCAGCTTCTGCATGAGGACCGCATGATAAGCGGTTGCCCTGCCTACGTATGTAGCTCCAGCTCCCTGAGCTAAACTGCAAAGGTCAAAGGGTTTGTCGATATTGCCGTAAGCAGCGGTAGTCGCCAAATCACCATATGGAGTGGTAGGTGAAAATTGACCTCCTGTCATCCCGTATATGTTGTTATTAAAGACTATTGTTGTTATGTCTATATTTCTCCTTGCGGCATGAATGAGGTGGTTGCCTCCTATGGCCGAGCTGTCCCCGTCCCCCATTATCACGATGACGTGAAGCTTGGGGTTTGCAAGTTTTATACCCGTTGCAAAGGCCAAGGCCCGCCCGTGTGTCGTATGGAGGGTGTTGAAGTCCAAATAACCGGGAGCTCTTGACGAACATCCGATGCCTGATACTATAACTACTTCATCCTTGTTTAATTTCAGCTTATCTATCGCTCTTACGACAGTGTTTGTCAAGGTTCCGTGTCCGCATCCGGCGCACCATATGTGGGGTAGCCTGTTTACCCTGTAATATTTGCTTGTAGTCTCGCTACAGTTCATAGCTGCCTCCTATTGCTTCTGTTATTTCTTCGGGAGTTATCAATTCTCCGTTTACCTTGTTGATTTTTTTTACCCTGCAATTCTTACATGCAACCCTCTCCACTTCCAAGGAATACTGGCCCAAATTCATTTCTGCCACATATATTTCTTTAGCAGCTTGGGAAACCATATATATTTGTTTTTCCAAGAAGGGCCAAATGGTTATGGGTCTGAATAAACCTGCCTTAATATTTTGTTTTCTGAGTTCATCAACCGCGCTCTTAGCCGAACGGGATACTCCCCCGTAGGCAATTATGACTATTTCCGCATCTTCCAACCTATATTCTTCATAATATGAAAAATTATCAATGTTCTTTTCTACCTTATCCACTATTCTTCTAATTAATCCTTCAGATACATGACTGGAATTAGTCGGGAATCCCGTTTCATCATGAGTTAACCCTGTTACGTGGTACCTGTACCCTTCCCCGAAGGATGCCATGGGAGGTATCATATCTTCATCAGGCCTGTAAGCAACATAATCTTCCGGCTTGCATGAGGGCTTTTTCCTGTTCACTATTTCTATCTGAGAAATATTTTTAAAAGTCATTTTTTCTCTCATGTGACCTACTGTTTCATCCATGAGGAGAATGACAGGAGTCCTGTATTTTTCAGCTAAGTTGAATGCTTTGACGGTGTATTCGAAGGTTTCTTGAACAGAATTGGGTGTCAAGGCTATAGCGGGATGGTCTCCGTGGGTACCCCACCTTGCCTGCATCACGTCCCCTTGGGCGGGAGATGTGGGAAGTCCTGTGCTGGGTCCCCCTCTTTGAACGTTTACAATAACACATGGTATTTCTGCAATAGCTGCATATCCGATGTTCTCCTGCATCAATGAAAAGCCGGGACCGCTGGTTGCTGTCATTGATTTTACGCCTGCAAGGGATGCTCCTATAATGGCAGCCATGCTTGCAAGCTCATCTTCCATCTGGATGAATTTCCCTCCAAGTTTTGGCAGCTTTTGCGAACAAATCTCTGCGATTTCCGTAGACGGTGTTATAGGATAACCTGCATAGAATCTCATTCCGGCTGCTAATGCTCCTTCAACACAAGCTTCATTCCCTTGAACCAATTTGTATCCCTTGTCATTCATTTCTTGCCTCCGATGCAAATAGCGTTGTCAGGACATCTCAGTTCGCACTGACCGCAAAATATACATTTTTCTCTGTTGGCTATAACACATTTGCCCTCTTTTAACTTAAGAACCCTTGTAGGACAAAAACCGACACATATGCCGCATCCCTTGCACCATGGCACGTTTAGTAAAAGAACCTTTTCATCATCCATATCTTCTCCCATTATTGCCTGATTTTCTTTTGTCATGAGTGGAGCTCATAAACCGGCAAAAAACCCCGAGTCTGTGCTTCATATCTTGTTTTTATTATATCATAAAGGGAAATTTTTGCAAGATAAATATCAATTATTCACATAAATTGCAAGTTTCATTTCAATATTTGCAATAACCTTAAATGAAAACGTATTTATTGCTTGTAAATGCAAGAAATTGTAAAGATTTGCAAGATCTGCCTTGTCAGTATCATCGCGCAAGCAGACTTGAAATGGGGACGGGGTTAGCGTTGCTTCAGCATCATATGTTTTGCTCGATAATTAATAATTCCGGAGGTGTGTTATCCTTGTTGATCAGGTTTATGCGTATACAATTGTATAAGCGCTTGTCTAAATGAGTCAAGTAATCCGATATTTTATAAATCTCGTATCCCTTATCGTGGGTAATATATGCTGTAATATATATTCTGCCTGAATCCTTTAAATAGGGGAGCAATGAATTTAAGGACCGGATGGTTGTTTCAGGTTTTGTAGTGATGTCTTTTTTGGAAAGAGGGAGATAGCCCAAGTTATAGACAGCAGCATCAATTTTGTCTCTTATATAATTTTCGATAAATTCATGACTGTCTCTAATTATGGTGTAATTATTGAATCTCCTGTTTTCTTTAAGAAGCTTTTTTGTTCTTTCCACTGCTTCATCCTGTATGTCAAGGCCCGTAACCCGGCCCTCGGCTCCTGCTAAATTGCTTAAGAAGAGGGTATCGTATCCGTTACCGCACGTTAAGTCAAGGAAATTCAGGTTTTCTTTTCCTTCATAGCTTCCCCTTATGAGAAAGTGTACCATTTCTGCAAGATGACCGTACTTCTTATCCATTTTTACTCCTTTAAATACTTTATTTCAGCATCGGTTAAATATTTCCATTCTCCCGGCTTCAAGTTTCCTAATTCAATATTTCCAAAGGATATTCTTTTTAATTTTATAACCTTGTGACCAACTGCTTGGAACATTTTTCTTACCTGCCTGTTCTTGCCCTCATGGATGCTTATTTGTACATGCGAAGTGTTTTGGGCTTCCTTTAATAGATTTACCCTGGCAGGAGCAGTTTTATAACCGTCAATTAAAACTCCGGTTCTCAATGCATTAAGGGAGTCATTGCTTATTCTGCCTATAATTTCAGCTTCATAAGTTTTGTAGATCAGGTATTTGGGATGCATCAACTTATTGGCAAGGTCTCCGTCATCTGTTAAGAGCAATAGTCCTGAAGTATTGTAATCCAGCCTGCCTATGGGAAAAATTCTTTCTTTAATATTGATTAAATCAATTACCGTCCTCCGGTTAAACTGGTCCTTGACAGTAGTGACATATCCTTCAGGTTTATGTAGTTTTATGTAAATATGTTTTTCTTTTTCGTATATTCTTTTATCATCTACGGTTACCATATCTTTTCCCGGAATAATTTTGCTTCCAAGTTCTTTTACCACTTTACCGTTTACCTTAACACGTCCTTGCAAAATTAATTCCTCGGCTTTTCTTCTTGAAGCTGTACCGCACCGGGCAATATACTTTTGTAGTCTTTCTTCAGCCATAAGTCCCCCGTAAAAATTATCTCTATCAAATTTTATCATTTTCACCATTATATTATAAAGATTTAGAACTGTAAATTAATAAAAACCCTCATGGCGGGTTTTATTGAGTTATCAGCCTCCCGGTATGAAGCTTGTTTTTCCCCAGATAAATATTGTAGCTGCCGCATATTTTGCTTTCTGAATCACTTGACATGTGTTCCGGTTCAATTAATGCTTCAAAGCGGATTTGTTTAATTTCTTTATCTGTCAGGGCGGACCTGAAACCATCATCGATAAAGACAGGGGTTTTGTCCTTGGTATACCGGACAAACTGGCCCCTTTCAGCTATGCTGTAGGTCTTGTAATTTTCAAATGCCCAGTCGAAAATTCTATAGGAGTCATTAAACCAGGTATTATCATTGAGAAGGACTGCTATAATTTGGGTACCTTCCTTCTCGGCAGATGCGACCAGGCACCTGCCGGCTGCCTTTGTATACCCTATTTTGATTCCCGTACCGTATTTGTACTGATAGACAACTTTATTTTTGTTGTA
Organism: Tissierellia bacterium; assembly: GCA_012520455.1. Lineage (GTDB taxonomy): Bacteria > Bacillota > Clostridia > Tissierellales > Sedimentibacteraceae > Sedimentibacter. The sequence goes on along the minus strand of JAAYOE010000037.1, from coordinate 71,727 downwards.
AAAAATATTATTCATACTTTCGGCCTTGTACTTTTCACTGGAGGCAATTTCTCTGAATATTTCATTTTTCATTGCGTAGCCACTTATCAGGGCCAGGTCGTAAGCAGTGGAATAATGATTATCATCATGGAGACCGTTTGGGTTTGCAAAGTTTGTGTTAAGAGCCCCTAATTCTTTGGCTTTTCTATTCATCATTGATATGAAGCCCTCCGGATCATTCCTGCCGGCAAACTTAGCTAATACTGCCGCAGCATCGTTTCCCGACCTAAGCATGGTTCCGTACAGCAAATCTATGACAGACACCATCTGCTTTGGTTTTAGGTATATGCTTGAACCTTCTATGCCGCAGCATTCGGGAGGAACCTCTATTCTTTGGTTTAAGTCTTCTATTGTTTCAATTGCAAGAATTGCAGTCATAATTTTGGTTGTGCTCGCTATTGGCAGTTTTAAGTTTGCATTATGAGATTTAAGAATTCTTCCCGATTGAGCATCCATCACCAGGTAGGCTTTGGCCGAAACTTCCGGCACGGCTTCGATTTGTGTGAGCTGACATGCAAATATGATTAAGATGATTGATAAAGCTAATATTTTTTTATATATCACAATCCTTTTTCTCCCTTACTTCTTTTATGAAAGACATGATGTTCATGATGGATGATGTCAAATCCCCCGTTGTTGTTTCATTGTTAATATTGATGGTCCTGACATCCTTATCCGGTGTTTCATAAATAAGAATTTGCGGATTCAGCTGGAGATTGACATAAGCTGCTCCGGCAAAGGGTTTTAAGTCAACAGATCTGAATTTCTTGTCTATATCGCTGCCTCCTATTATAAAATTCATATTAAGCTTTGATATGGCCAAATAATTGGTATTGTCATACAATATTTTACTGCTTATCAGCTTTTCGTTTTCTGTCAGATTATTGATGTTTTCCAAGGTAGTTTTAATTATGCTTTCAATGTCCCTGCTCATGTTTTCCCCTTTCTATTGGAAATTATTATGATTATGCCCTTAAAAAAGAAATTTATAACATGATTATCCCTTGAGCAGGGATTTTTTGAGGATTCTGTTTACTACCACAAATTCAAAAGCAAAGGATTCTTTCCCCCCTAAGGATTCGGGATAGAAGAAAATATCCCTTATATAAAATAAATCAAATGCTTTTTTTAAATATTTATAATGCTTTAGGGAGTTTTTGGCCTTGGTCCTTGCTTCCGGTTCCCTGTATCCGTCAAGGGCTTTTATGGCTGCACTATAATCTATTCTCCTTTCATATTTGAGTTTTTTTCCGAATATTAGCAGGCAAAAATAAATACGGAAAAAGTAAAAAGCAATATTAATTTTTACCATGCACTTGAAAGTCAGGTATAAAAAAAACAGTCCCCCCGTAAGAACTATTATAATAATCATAATATAAACATTACCCCTTCATGTTTATCCGCCCTTACACGGTTGACTGTAATTCCGTCTCCTTGTCATCCTTTTCGTCTTCGATTGCAGGTAATTCATCTATGGAGGTCAAACCGAAATGCCTCAAGAATTCATCCGTTGTTGAATAAACCACAGGCCTTCCCGGCTTATCAAGCCTTCCCGTTTCCTTAATAAGCCCCTTGTCAAGAAGTCCCTTCACAACCTGGGAGCATTTAACCCCGCGTATTCTCTCGATTTCAACCTTGGTTACCGGCTGCTTATAGGCAATTATTGACAGTGTTTCCATTGCTGCGGTTGATAAGCTTTTATTTACGGTATTTTCTAAAAGACTCTGGATATATTCGTAATTTTCTCTCTTGGTAGTAAGCTGGTAGGAATTCCCGAACCTTTGAATGAGAAGACCCCTGTCTTCATTGTCACGGAATTCGCTTATCATTTCGTCCAGGACGGCTGCTAAGCTCTTTACAGGTATTTCTAATATTTTTGACATTTCATTGATGCTTAAGGGCTCCCCCCAAGCGAACATCAGGCTTTCCAAAACACTTTTCAGATTCATATTTTCTCCCCCGGACTAATTATTATATCTCCATACAGCTTATCCTGGTAAATTTTCATTCCTCTGTTGTTAGTCAGTTCCAATAGGGCCAAAAATAAAGTTATGACATATTCTTTTGATATGTATGGCTTTTCTTTGAATGTATCAAACAAGGAAACCTTGCCGGATTTTTTTATTTTTTTTAACACTTCTTCCATGCAGTCCCTGACCCGGTAGTTCTCCCTATAGATTTTATCCTTTTCTTTTTGGGCAATTTTAAAGTTTTGTTTTTTAAGTAAAGACAAGTAAACATTGTAAAGCTCATATACGTTAATCTCATTTAAAAAAAGCTGCTCTGTCTTAGAATCAGAAGTCAAGGCCATTTCTTCCCTGGGTTTGGTAATATAGTAGGTGGTTTCTTCCTCATATTTTTTCAGTTCTTCCGACAAATCTTTAAATATCTTGTATTCCAACAATTGAGCAACTAATTCCTGTCTCGGGTCTTCTTCTTTTTCCTTTTGGGGCAAAAGCATTTGAGATTTTATTTCAATGAGGCTTGCTGCCATCAATATGAATTCGCTGGCCACATTCATATTGAATTGCATCATTTCTTCCAGGTACTCCAAGTATTGGTCCGTTATTTCCGATATGGGTATATCGTAGATGTCTATTTCTTTTTTTTCTATAAGATGATACAAGAGTTCAAAGGGTCCCTGAAATACGTTTATGTTTACGGAATAATCCATTCTAAAATCTTCCTTATCTTATGGTGGTCTCCAAAACATTTTTGATGAAAAATTTAAATAAATTTTCCTTTTCCAAATCTGATTCCGGATACAGCTCAAATTCTCCCAAAACTTGACCATCCTTTGACAATATGGCTCTTCCTATTTTTGTGTCAAGGCTTAAGGGAGCTTTAAGATTATCATCTATTACATATTCTAAATTAAAATCCTCAAGCTTGCAATTACTTTCTGTAAAATAGTTGATGTTTTCTTTCGATACTAAGTTAACAGTATCTGCCTTTCCGCAGTAGACCGGGGCATTGGTTATTACCTCTCCGGCCTTGTGGAAAACAAAGTTTTTATAATTGGCAAACCCTTCGTTCAACAGCTTTGAAACCTCGTTAAAGCGAATCTTGGTGTTATCGCAGCCTAAGACCACGGCAATCAGGGTAGTGTCATTTCTTCTTGCCGCTGCCGACAAGCAATATTTTGCTTCGGTGGTATAACCTGTCTTGCCGGCCAAAAGCCCCTCGTAATTATTTATCAGCCTGTTTGTGTTTACCAATACCTGCTCTGAATCCTTTTCTTTTCCTACATAAACCGAATCCATCCAGGTAAGCATGTATTCATTCATGTAATCATATTTTAACAGCTCCCGGGTCATTATGGCTATATCATTGGCGGTAGTCAGGTGGTTGGGGTCCGGCAGACCCGTAACATTAGTAAAAACGGTATCATTCATGCCCAATTCCTTGGCCTTTTCATTCATTGCTTTGACACAGCTTTCTTCCGACCCGTACATAAACTCGGCCATGGCAACCGAAGCATCGTTAGCTGACCTCATTGATATGGCTTTAAGCATGTTTTCTACGGTCTGTACTTCATATGCTTCCAGATATATTTGGCTTCCCCCCATGCCTGCGGCATTCTCCGATATGGTCATTTCCTGGTCCGGGGTTATCAGACCGTCTCTCATTCTTTCCGAAATTAAGACCATGAGCATTATCTTCGTTATGCTTGCAGGCTGCATCTTATCATTTGCATTTTTTTCAAACAAAACCCGGCCGTCATCCGCATTGATTAAGATAGCAGACCGGGACTGCAAGTCCTCCGGTTCAATTCCATAGGCAGGAAAAACCGACATATTCAATAATATAAACACAAAAAATATGGTTGTAATTTTCTTCATAAAAGTACCTCCTTTTTATGTAGAATAACCATATTTTGTAGATTCATACATTGAAATGCTCTAAGTGAAAACCTCTTATTCAGCCTCTTGCCCGGTTTTTAATATTTGGTTTTTTACGCTCTTTCCCTCAAGGTCATTTTTAATTTCAAAAATGTCCAATACGGTCTTTCCTATGGATGCAAAAGTGTCAAGTATGCCTAAATTATTGTTTTCCTTAATAGTTTTTCCATAGAAGATCAAAGGAATGTATTCCCTTGAATGGTCGGTGCTGGAGGTTGTAGGGTCGCAGCCGTGGTCTGCCGTAATTATCAAAAGATCATCTTCTTTAAGGGCACCTATTATCTCCGGAAGCATCATATCAAAGCTCATAAGGGCATCGGCATATCCCCGGATGTTGTTCCTGTGGCCGTAAACCATGTCAAAATCCACAAGATTCGTAAAAATCAAGCCGCTGAAGTCTTCTTTCATGGCCAGGATGGTTTCTTTAATTCCTTCGTCATTGGTTGCGGTATGTTTTGATTTTGTTATGCCTTTGTTGGCGAATATATCTTCTATTTTTCCAATGGCAAAAACTTCCCTGCCGCTGTTTTTTACGAAATCAAGCATGGTTTCCCTGTAGGGCTCCAAGGAAAAATCCTTCCTGTTGGATGTCCTTGTGAAATTGCCTTCTGCGCCTGTGAAAGGCCTTGCGATAACCCTGCCCACCCCGTGGTCACCCCTGAGCATTTCCCTTGCAATCCTGCATATATCATAAAGCTCTTTTAAAGGGATAACTTCTTCATGGGCTGCTATTTGAAATACGCTGTCGGCAGATGTATATACTATTAAATCTCCCGTTTCCATATGCTTCTTGCCTAATTCCTTAATTATCTCAGTACCGGAAGCAGGATAGTTGCCTATGACCTTTCTTCCTGCCCTTTTCTCGAATTCTCTTATCAGGTCATCCGGAAACCCCTCGGGATAAACAGGGAAGGGCTTGTCTAAAATCAATCCTGCGATTTCCCAGTGACCGGTTGTTGTATCCTTACCCTTTGACTTTTCACTGCACTTGGCCACGGAACCCAAAAAGGTATCAGAACCTTTTAGGTCTTCAAATCCCTTGATATTTAAAATCCCTAACCTTTCTAAATTGGGCAGTGAAAAATTTGTTGCATGTTTGTAGATATTTTTAAAGGTATTGCTGCCTTCATCCCCGTAAAGGGCTGCATCAGGGAGTTCACCCACCCCAACGCTGTCTAATACCATAAGAACTATTCTCTTTATCATTGGTCTCTCCTTCAACACATCAAATTGAGGGATATATAATCCCTCTCCTTATTCATATATTCTTATTATACCAATAATGACTCTCTTTCAAACACCGGTTTTTTTCCCCGGACTTTTCTTTAAATTATGGCGGCAACCGGCATACTATTCTCTCGGAAATGCCTTTTTAAATACTTCCAACGACTTGTACTCCAGGGTGTTTAAATAGTTTTGTGCGGCTCCCGCGCTGCTGAGCCCCATTAATTCCTTAAGGGTTCCAAAATCGGCACCGTGAGACAGCATATGTACGGCAAATGAATTTCTTAAGACCATGGGAGACAATTCCTTCTTCAAATTCATTTTACTCTTATAGGACTTGAGCATTTTCCATATACCCTGCCTTGATATGGGCTCGCCGTAAACATTTACGAACAGGTAATCCTCATCCCGAGTTGTTTCAGGCCTTCTGAAATCTTTTAAATATATTTCAATTGCATCCCTTGCATACTTGCTCATAGGAATTATTCTGTCCTTATCTCCCTTGATATAAATTATTCTAGCGCTTAGGTTAACTTGGCCCACCCTTATGCTTATGAGCTCGGAAACATTTATTCCCGAAGAATACATCAATTCTAACATTGCTGAATCCCTTATTCCTTTAAAGGTATTTCTGTCCGGCAGAAGCATAAGCTCACCTATCTCTTCTTCAGTCAGAATGGCGGGTTTCCTTTTCATCTGTTTGGGATTTCGGATGTTGACGGCAGGGTTGTCCGAAATGAGGTCTTCTTTATTCAAAAAATCAAAGAATTTTCTCAAGGATGAGACGGTCCTTGAGATGGTGGATGAGCTTTTTCCGTCTTTTTGCAGGGCTACAAGATATGTCAAAATATGAGCCTTTTTAGTTTTAAGGATTTCAAGGCCATACTCATCACGAAGGTAGGCTGCAAAGTTTTCAACATCATAAACATATGAGTCGACTGTGTTTTCGCTCAAATTTCTCCCGGCCAGGTATTCCTTATAAATCATCATATCCATTATCTCACCATCATCCTGCTCAATGCTAATATATATATACTGTAAAAAAGAGAATAAGCCGCAGCAACCAGCAAATAATATAAAGATATTTGCATGTACCCGCTTATTATTATATCAAATTTACGAGAAATAGTCTCAATGTTTTTTGCTTTTTTGGTATATTTACATATTGAAGCAGAAATATATGTAAAATAAAGTAAAATCGGAAAAAAAATGAGGTAGTCGGTAAAGGTAAGCAAAAAATATTTGAATTCAAATCCTAAAGTCCTAACGGCATAAATGACGGACAGGCCGTAATACACCGATATTAAACCAAAGAGGACCCTGGTTAGTCTTCCCTGTCCCAGCCAGGTTAAAAGAATGACTGCCAAAAAATAAATGATATTCCTTTTCAAGGTCATGAAGAATATCTGCATTAAGGTCATTTGGCTTATAGCTTCATAGTTTATTGACCCTATGGTTCCCCTCCCGGTCAGTGTATAAATAAGTGCTGATAAAATCAAAGCACCGGTAAAAATCGCCATTATGGTTAAAAACACCCTGTTTTCGGATTGTATCAGTTTTTTGACCGTATTATTCATAATACAACCTCCCAACCACTAAAAAGGACCCGGCCTTTTATAAAAAAAACCACTTGTTAAGCTTATTATAATATATGCTTGTACAAGGGGTTTAATGCTCTTTATCCGTATTCTTTTATGAATTCAGCCAATGGAGCAATCCTATAAGTGTTTTGCTGTCAGCTATCCTGCCTGTTTCAATCATTTTTTTTGCTTCTTCTGTATCTACTTCTATTGTTTCAATGCATTCATCTTCATCTAAATCGGTACCTTCAAATTTCAGGTCCGAGGCTTCGAACAAATATACCTTTTCATTGGTAAAACCCGGAGATGTATAAAACTCATATAATAGTTTAATTGTACCTGCCCTATAGCCTGTTTCTTCTTTTAACTCTCTTAAAGCTCCCTCCCGGGGCTCCTCGGCAATATTCAGGATCCCGGCAGGCAATTCGTATATAAAGTCTTCAACTGCTTTCCTGTATTGTCTTACCAATATTATTTTATCCTTGTTCACAGCCAAAATACAGACGGCAGCCTTGTGGTCCACGATTTCTCTTTTTGCGTATTTTTGATTTTCCAGTTCTACAGTGTCTATCCGTAAATTAACTATTTTACCCTCGAATATTTTTTCGCTTTTTACCGTTATTTCCGTATTCAATATTTCCTCCCGTAATTAAACAATTGCAATTTAAATGTCTGCAATTTTTAATCGCTGGACTTATTTTAATAACATAAGAAGCTTTTGTCAAGTCATTTAGGTATAAATGACCCCAATATAAGCTTTATGAAACCTTTTGCTCCAGGCGGAGTTTGTCTGCAATCATTGCTATGAACTCTGAATTGGTGGGTTTACCCTTATTGTTGTGTATGGTATAACCGAAAATACTGTTGATGGTTTCAATTTTTCCTCTTGTCCACGCAACCTCTATGGCATGGCGGATGGCTCTTTCAACCCTGCTTGGAGTGGTTGAATATTTTGCTGCTATCATGGGATAGAGCTCCTTTGTTATAGCACCTAAGAGGTCTATATTCTTTACCACATCCGTTATGGATGTCCGCAGGTACTGGTAGCCTTTTATGTGGGCAGGTACGCCTACCTCATGCAGGATTTCGGTTATTTTGACTTCTAAGCTCAGCTCCGTGTTCATTTTATCCTTATAAACGATTTCCTTGTTCTTATTTTGGGCCTTGGATGTTTCCAATTCCGATATTTGCAGAAGTCTTTCGGCAAAGGATTCAAAATTGAAAGGCTTAACGATATAATAATCAACCCCCATATTAATAGCTCTCTGGGTAACCTTGTCATGGCCTACAGCAGATAAAACTATCACCTTGGGAAATTTCGCAGGTTGTTTCTTGTGAAGCCTTTCCAATACGCCCAAGCCGTCAAGATGAGGCATAATTATGTCTAAAATTAAAATGTCAGGCTCATGTTTTTCGACAGAATCCAGTGCCTTTAAACCGTCTTCCGCCAAATCCACGACATCGAAGACTTTTTTGCTGAGGAGAAAATCTTTAAGTATCATCCTGAATTCCTTATTATCATCAGCTATGACAACTTTTACTTTTTTTTGCATCTTAAACCTCCAATTCATAATTCTTAATTTCTTTTTACTAATATAATACGCAAAATACTCAAAAAACCCTTTTTTTTGGTAAAAAAATTTGCCTATAAAAATTGTAATTAAATGGTTTTTATATCTATTATATATAAATAATCCATATTTATACTAAAATTTTGTCGATTAAATAAAATTTATTTGTTTTTAAATAACATTTGCTTCCGTATAATTTTAAGCACCTCCTTTTATTTGATCAAAAATCCACTCAATGTATATTCCATATCCCTTGGAAGGGTCGTTCATGAAAACATGGGTTACAGCCCCGACAATTTTGTTGTTTTGTATTACAGGGCTCCCGCTCATTCCCTGAATAATCCCGTTGGTCATTTGCAGCAATTCTTCATCCGTTATCTTTATTACAAAACTTTTTTCATCAGGCTTGTTCTGGTAGAATATTCTTGATATTACGATCCCGTATTTTTTTATTTCATTGTTAACGCAAGTAATTATATAGGCAGGCCCTAATTTTAACTCTTCCTTTCTTCCTATTTCCATCAAATCACCGCTGAAATACCCCATGGAGTCCTCGTTAATCTTCCCGTAAATTCCAAAATTTGTATTGTCTGACACCGTTCCGAGACTTTTTTCATCTTTTAAAATATAACCTATGATTTCACCGGGCTCACCCTTTTTACCAAGCTTGATATTGGTAATATTTGCTTTGGATATCGTACCTGACTCGATATCAATAAGCTTGCCTGTTTCCGAGTCTGATATGCCGTGTCCTATAGCGCTGTAGGTACCGGTTTTAGGGTCTACAAAGGTTATTGTTCCGATTCCGGCTATATTGTCTCTTGCCCAAAATCCGAATTTTATTTCATGGCTCTCGTATCTTTGAACCGGGGTAATTGTCAAATATATTATTTTCCCTGCTCTTTCTATTTTAAATTTATATACTTTAATTCCCATATTTTCCGTATATTTTAATATATCATCGGTAGAAGTCATGTTTAGGGAATCAATTTCCAAAATTTTGTCTCCTATCTGAATTCCGGCGATTTTTGCAGGAGATGTTGAAATGTTGTCGGCATTGGCTATATCAGCCAAACCCACAACCAAGACTCCTTCTGTTTTCAATTCAACACCAACCGTCTGACCCCCGGGTATTACATGTTTCCCTTCTGTTTCAATAACCTGGTCATGATTTGCAAATTTATATGGATTGGTTTTTAGGTTGAAACCAAAAAAAACGGCAGTCATTAATACCGCAATAAAAAAAACAAAGAATAAAACTCTTTTTAAGAAAACTTTCATATGACTCTCCTAAATAGTTTTATTCTTAACTTTTCCACATAAATAGTCTTCTATTCACTTATTCTGCTGTTAATTTCTATCAATTCCACAGCATTGTTTATTGATTTGTCGGTGATCTTCATACCGCTCAACAATCTGGCAATCTCATGAATTTTATCTTCCCTGTCCAATTTTTTCACTGTGCTTAATGTTTCGCTGCCTATCACCTTTTTTTCGATTAAAAAATGATTTTTAGAAATTGATGCTATCTGGGGAGAATGGGTGACACAGATAACTTGATTGTTCTTAGCAATATAATTCATTTTTACCCCGGTCATCCGGGCTGTTTTTCCGCTTATGCCTATGTCTATTTCGTCAAAGACCATGGTTTGACCAGGATCGCTTTTTATTTTTTTAAAGGCCAGCATGATTCTTGAAGCTTCTCCTCCGGAAACTATCTTCTGGACGGAATTCAAGTCGCTTCCCACATTTGTTGAAATTAAGAACTCAACCTTGTCTGCCCCGTCCCCGGATAAATCCTTCTTGTCTATTTTGACTTTGAACTCTATATTTTTCATGTTCAAGTCGCTTAATTCGCCTAAAATCTGTTTTTCAAGAAGTTCTGCGGCATCTTTCCTTTTCTTTGATATAAGCCCTGCTTTTTCCGTCAACTCTTTATATGTTTCATCTTTTTCCCTGATTAATGAGTTTAGTTTTGAATCAGCTTCTAAAAGCAGGTTAAATTCATCAAAGGATGCATTCCTGTATTCCTTGATCTTTTCAACAGTAAAGCCGTATTTTCTTTTTAAGCGGCTAATAAGAGACATTCTGTTTTCAATAATTTCAAGTTCTTTTTCATCCAGGTCCAAATTGTCTGAATAATCCCTTAAGTCATAGCTTAAGAGTTTCAATTCCTCCAATTGAATATCCAGCCTGGAAAGGAATTCTTCAAGTTTTTCGTCGTAACTTTTAATTTTGTTGATTATGGCATAGACACTGTTTAGGTTGTCGCTGTTGAGAATATAAAGAGCTTCATGGAGTGACTTCTTTATTTCCTGCACATTTGAAAGCTTTTTAATTTTCTTTAACAAGTCATCTTCTTCAAATTCTTTTAAGCGGGCACTATCAATTTCATCTATTTCATATTTGAGCCGGTCAATTTTTTTGTCTTTATTTATGAGTTTTTCTTTCAGGGCTTTTATTTCTTCAGTAAGCCGGTTGTACTTTTCATAAAGGTCATAATAGGCTTGAAGGTCGGTTGATAATTCCTTCTCAATCAAACTGTCAAGGAGTTTGATATGGTTTTCCTTCTTAAACAAGCTTTCGTGGCCGAACTGACCATAAATATCTATTAATGAGCTGCCTAATGCTTTGATGACATTAAGAGGTACAGCTCTCCCATTAATCTTATTGATGGTCTTTCCGTTTTCAAGGACCTCTCTTGATATTATAAAGAAGTCCTCATTATCAATCTCTATATTCAGATTATTTAAGGCCTCGAAAAAGTTCTCCTTGTCCCCGATTTCAAAAACTCCTTCAACCAAGGCAGACTTTTTGCCCTTTCTTATCAGGTCCCTCGATGCCCTCTCTCCCAATAGAAGCTGTATAGCATTGATTAACACGGATTTTCCGGACCCTGTCTCCCCCGTGAAAACATTGAACCCGGCATCAAAGTTAACAGATACATCTTCAAATACTGCAAAATTCTTTATATTTAAACTAAGCAGCATATTATCACCGTTATCTTATAAGCTTCTTAAATTCCTGCAAGACCCTGTCCACATCTTCTATATTTCTTACTGCTACAAAAACATTGTCGTCACCTGCTAAGGTTCCTACAATTTCTTCAACTCCCATGTAGTCAATGGCTGAGGCACATATTTGAGCAGCCCCGGGAATTGTTTTTATTATTATCATGTTCATTGCGTTGTCAATTGAAACCACAGAATTTTCGAAAATTTTATTCAGCCTGTCCGTTATTCCTTCCTGGCTTTGGCTGATAGTGGCATATTTGTACTTGCCGCTCTTGGACATGACTTTAACAAGTCTCAGCTCTTTAATATCTCTTGAAATTGTAGCCTGGGTCACTTCAATACCCATATTCTTCAGAGCCTCTGCCAATTCCTCCTGGGTTTCCACTTCATTTTTTGTAATCAATTCCAAAATTTTTGTTTGTCTCGTGTACTTTTTCATTCGCCACCTCTTAATTATTATTATAATATTTCAAAGGCTTTGTTAATTAAGTCATTAAAATTAATTTCATTTGGACTTCCCTTAAGTTTTAAGTGAGCAAGGTATTCAATGTTCCCTTCTCCTCCTTTTATGGGAGAATACTCCATGTTCAGCAAACATAAATTATTTAACTTACAATAATTGCTTAGATTCTTTAGAACCTCCAAATGAACTTTTTTATCCTTAACTATGCCTTTTTTCCCTATGTTTTCCTTTCCGGCTTCAAATTGTGGTTTAACTAATGCGACAATATCCGTGTTAATATTACTTATTTCGACAATTTTAGGAAAAATATATTGTAATGAAATAAATGAAACATCAACTGTTACAAGGTCTATATGATCTTTAATTATTGACCTGTCCATATATCTGAAATTCGTGTTTTCCAAATTTATGACTCGTGGATCATTTTTTAAGGTGTCATGGAGCTGACCCCTGCCCACATCAATTGCATACACCTTTTTTGCCCCATGTTTTAAAAGATATTCCGTGAATCCGCCGGTTGAAGCCCCTATATCGACTGCTGTTTTGTTTTCGGGGCTTATATTGAATGCCCGGACTGCCTTTTCAATTTTTAAATAACCCCTGCTTATATATAGATTTCCGGTGATTTCTATTTTGACACCATCCTTTACAGGATAGGATGGTTTTGTTATTAATTTGTCATCAACATATACAAACTTGCCTAAAATAAGCTGTTTTGACCTTTCTCTGCTGGTTACATAGCCCTTGTCGTGGAGATATGCGTCAAGCCTGTAATTTTTCATCTCAATCCTTGCTAATTACATAAATATTCTTATATTGATATAATTATTTGATAATCATGTAAAATTATAGCATAGTATTTCTTTTATATCAATTAGAATTTTTAATAATTATAAGAAAAATGTTTATTAATTATCAACACAGGCAAACTATCCCCCTTTATTTGGCAACCAAACCAATATATGGAGGATTTTCACAGGGGCATGTTTTCATCGATGATTTTTATCTTTTTTTGTGTGTCGTCTAACTTTTTCATGCAATATACATAGGCTTTCATTCCTTTTTCGTAATTGTCAAGGAGGTCATCAAGGGTTAGCTCCTTGTTGTTTTCAAAGGTCTCGACAATATTTTTCAATTCTTCTAAAGCCTTTTCAAAGCTTTCGTACTCCATTTCACACCTCTTTTATATCCATGGTTTCCGCTTCTATTTTAAAATCCGCAAATCTTATCTGCAAAATATCTTTTGCCTGCACCTGGTTTTTGATTTTTACTAAATTTCCTGCCCGGTCGGTAACCAAAGCGAAACCTCTTTTTAACTGTTTCTCGTAATCATATGAAGTTAATTTTTCACCCATTATTTTTATCTTGATGTAATACTCATTTATATACTTTTCGGCTGCATTCCTTATCAGGTTTTTATGTTCCTTAAGCATATTTTCCGCCCTGTAAATATCCTCCAAGGGCAGGCTGCTTCTTAGGATGTACTTCGTCGATAATAAATCGGCCTTTTTTGTGGATATGACATTGCTTGTCCCTGTTTTTAAGGCAAATATCAGGTTGGTCAACTTTTCTTCAACATCCTTGTAGCCTCTTATGATCCTTTCTGCCGCTGCCGTGGGAGTGTGACAATAAACGTCAGCAACATAATCCGTCAAGGTCCTGTCTGTTTCGTGGCCTATGCCGGTAACAACCACTGCCTTTGATTTATAGACTTCCATGGCTAAGTCAAGGTCATTAAAGACGTTTAAATCCTCAAAGCTCCCCCCGCCTCTTGAAATAAGAACCACTTCCGTTTCCCTATCGTTGAAATACCTTAATCCTTCAATTATGGTTTCTTTGGCTCTTTCTCCCTGCACTAAGGCGTTATATAGGGTTATGTCTAAATTTGCTTTTACGCTTTCAAAGGTTTTTAAAATATCCTTGATGGCTGCTCCCGTTTTTGATGTGATTATGCCTATTTTATGGGGGTATGGAGGAAGGTCTCTCTTCCGGTCAAATAATCCTTGAGACCGTAATTTTTCTTTTAATAATTCCAAATCCAGGAGAATTTTCCCCAATCCCACCCTTTCGATATTACGAACAATGAGCTGGTATGTGCCTTTGGCTTCATAAACGGAAAGCTCTCCTTCCGCGATTATTTTGTCTCCATTTTTTGATATTGTATCAGCAAAAAAAGCGACACAGCTTATACATGAGCTCTCGTCGCATAAGGAAAAATAGGTATAACCTGTCTTACTCATTCTTATATTGGAAATTTCGCCTTCCACCCTTAAGTTGTTGAGTATGGAATTTCCCATCAGGTATTTTTTAATGTATTGATTTAACACTGAAACTTTAATCGGCTTTATTTTCATTGTACCACCTGTCAATAATAGGCAAGTATGCAAGGCCTAAGGCATTGTCGGAAGAATTATCAGGGGACGGAAATATAATTTCATATTCCCCGGTTGATTTTAGAATATTATTTCTTATGTGGCTGTTGGATGCGACTCCCCCCGAAATTATCACGGTTTTGTATCCAAGACCTGATAAAGTATTCAATATGTTTAAAATGCACCTGCCTGTGTAATCAAATAAAGAGGTTATTATTTCTTCTTTATTATGTTTATTCAGTAAATTTCCATAAAAGTTTTCCATACCGGATAAATTTATGAAGGGACCCTTGCCTGCAGGCGGGCTAGGTAGATTTTCTACACTTTTACCCTGAATGTACTCTTCCATGTATCTGCCGCAGGGAAAGGGAAAGCCCATCTTGGTGCCCACCCTGTCTATGAGCTGGCCAAAGGTTATATCCTTAGTCCCTCCCACAATTCTTGTTTCAAAACCCTTTGCAATCTTTTTTGCGGATATGAATTCAGTAGTTCCTCCTGATATGTGAACAGCCAAGAATTCATCTATACCTTTGTAGTTATCGATTAAAGAAGCTCCGATATGGTTTTCCTGATGTGAATATTCAATAAATCCGCTCTTTAAGGTGTGGGAAATAACCCTTCCGAAATTCCTGCCTGCAACAAATACAGGCATGTAAGAGCCTTCGGTATTTCGCGGTCTTGAGCTGACGGAAACATGGCTGACCTTGGATAAGTCCTCTTTAATATTGGAGTAAAGTTCCGGCAGATTTTTTAAATGCTGAAAAACAGCCTCTTGCTGCCTTAATCCCTTTTGTCCCTCTTTTACTTCGAGGACCTTTCTTTCATCAGCAAGGATTCTTCCGGTTTTAGAGTCTACTAAGGCAATGGATGTGGTGTATGCGCTTGTATCGATTCCAAGAATGTATTTCATTTCTCTATGTACCTTGCCACTGTTCCTAATATTCCGTTAATGAATTTATGGGAATCCTCATTTGAATACTTCTTGCTTATTTCCACTGCTTCGTTAATTGATACGCTTAGGGGTATTGTTTCATTGTACAGTATTTCGGAAAGAGCTATTCTTAATACTGCAAGGTCAACCTTGGCAATGCGGGAAATCTTCCAGTCCTTTGAATTATCTGTGATGTATTCGTCTATTTTTTCCAGGTTGTCAACCATATCAAAAATTGTTTTGATCAAATAATCCATGTCCATGTCTTCAAGCTCAAAGTGGTCCAGGTAACCCGCTAAATTATCCTTGTTAAACTCTTTGTTCACATCCATACTGTATGCTATTTTTACTGCTTCTTCTCTGGTTTCTTTACGTTTCATTCTCTCTCCTAAGGCTATAGATAAATTAACATCAAAACTCGGGGGCACACATGGTGTGTCCCCGCATTTGTTGTTAATCTATTGAGTATATATTCTTATTCTAATGCTATGTCTACAGGTTCTTTTTCCTTATCCTTGTCTTTATCCTTTTCCTTATCCTGGACAATATTGAGCACATGGACATTTACGGCTGCCACCTGCAAATCCGTCATGGTTTCTATCTCTTTCTTTATTGCAAGCTGTACTTCCTTGGCAACCTGGTTTATCCTATAGCCGTATTCAACATTGATAAAAATGTCCAATACTACTGTATCTTCGTTTATTTCAACTTTTATACCCTTTGCATAATTATTTTTCGAAAATAAGTTGGTGATACCTTCGGCTACGCCCGTACGGGCAGTACTTACTCCTTTAACCTGGCTTGCTGCAATACCTGCAATTATTATCACAACATCATCGGATATCTTTACCTGGCCAAATTCAAATTTTTCGTTATCCATTATAGCACCTCCTGAAATAATTATAGCAGAAGTAGCAAATTATTACAAATCAATATTATCAAATTTAACAATTTTTATTTGAGAAGGTGTATAATTTGTTTCAGATACCACCACATCTAAAATAATTGTTGCATCCGCCTGTTCTATCGTATCATTTGTAATAACCTTAACCATGCTTTCGTCCACTATGGCAACAGATTCATTATATCCCTTTGATTGCAGCATCAGCTCAATTCCCTGTTCGGCCTCGATAAAGGAATTCTTTTTAAGTAAAATCTGCTCAAACTGTGCTTTGGTATCATCAGATATTGCAGGTGAGCTCAGGCTTTCTTCAAGATAATCCAAAACATCCATATTGGCCTTTTCCTTGTTCAGCTTGAAGTTAGCAAAGCTAATATTCAGAACACCTAAAATCCCGCCCGAGGAAGCTTCCTCCGCAACTGATATGTCGGTTATATCGCCTAAGATTTCATAGTCTGCTTCCTCAGGCAGGACTTCTGCATAATCTACTTCATTTACTCCGCCCTCGATTATTTCTGCTATATCCCCGTCTGAATCGGCTGTATCCAGCTGACCTGTTTCAAGATCATCAAATGCATTATCCGGCGTCAAATTCATATTTATATACCCGATTATAAATATTATAGCCAGAGATGCTAAAAATACCAAAGTTTCTTTTCTCATTATCATAATTACCCCCTTAGTTAATATACTATTATTTCAATATCATTCAATTTGATATCCAATAAGGTTTTTACAGAATTCAAAAGAATTCCGTAGATATCTTTATTTCCGCTGTATTCCACCACTAAGAGAACACCGGATATTTCAGGATATTGGTAGTAGCGTTCAACTACCGAATTATCCCTTCCCAGGATAACCTTGCTTTGTTTCGTCTCCCTCTTAACCTCCCGTTTGCTACCGTCGCCGGAGGTTTCGATATTTGTTTCATTGCTTGTGTTTTCGTCAAAAACCGGTTCCAAGACAGGGGTTTTTTTGGTGTAAATCATTACATCCACCCTATTTACCCCTTCGACCTTTCCAAGTATTTCCTCCATTCTTTTTTCTAAGCTATAGACATAGTCTTCTCTTTCTCCTTCCTTTTCCCGATAACCTTCAGGTTCCTGTGTAACCTTTGAAAAATCAAGCTTCAGTATTATGGATATAATCACCAATAATATGAATATATTGACTGCATAGCTTAATTTCTTGTTTTCTTTCAGCATCTTAATAAAATCATTCATATTTTCCCCCGTTTATATGGATGTTATCTGTCTTTACCCGAAAAATTTCACCTATCTTTGTTTTTAAATCCTTGTTCTCATCATTCCCGACCATCCTGCTTAAGTATACAGAGGCACTTACCTCCATGTCCTCGGTGAACCCAAGGATTATGTCGGAAACCACTTCTTCTCCCCGGAAAACTTCCCTGTTTATATAAGCAATAATTTCAGGAGAGTTTAAATTAATTTCTCTTTCATAAGCAGGAATTTTCCTGTCTTCCAGGATGTTTACATTCAGGCTCCCATTAAGAAATATATTATCCAAAATGAAAATCATGATTAAAAGTTTAATTGAAATTCTGCAAAATTTCTGTGTCTTGCCCTCAGGGAAAACTATCATTATCAAATTAAAAATCAGGATCAAGACTATAGTGTTTACAATGGTCGTCTTCATAGTTATACCAATATCTTATTCATATAATTTATTAATACGGAGTAGTAAACCGTCACGATTATCAGGGGAGTAATCAGACATATGAGGTAAATATAAAAAATATCGGCCATTTCATAAATGAGCTTGGATATATTTTCATTAACAGGCTCTGTCATTACTCCTAAAACCTTATATACGATAAAAGCAATTGAAATCTTTATTATTGAGCCCCCAAAGGACGAAAGAATAAAGATTATTACAACAATTCCCAAAACATCCTTAATCATCAACAAGCTTTTCAAAAAGACGCCGAAAAATGATGAAACCGCATTCCCCACAAGAGGCAGGGAAGTCGGGGACATTGCCTTTATGGAGGATATGAAAATATTGTCTGTTTTATATAATATATATCCTTGTACAGAAAAATTTATGACTACAATAATGATAAAGGCGGATAAAATTAAGAGGGTTCCTTTCTTTAAGGCCTTGTACATGAGCTTTAGATTTATAAACTTGTTCATGTTGTTGATTAATATAATCCCTGTCATTATCAGGGTCATGATATCAATGAAGCCGTAAATAAACTGAGTGGCAATGCCGATGGAGTAATTTAGGGAGGACTGAAAAAACTGGACCAGGCTCAGCTTTCCGAAAGTCAGCATGGCTGCCATAAATATAGCATTGATATCTTCCGTTATGATCTTAAAATCCTTAAAATCGTTTTTTAATATGGCCTTTACCCTCAATACATCCTTGAGGACAATAGTGAAAATTATTAGTGCCGAGGCCAAAACCACAATATCCGAAACGCTTTTGCCTTCTGTGTCATCCGTAAAATAATTGATTATGGTGAGGCCTATGCAGATAACAAATACATTGATTCCGGTTTTTAAAATGTCCTTGAAGTAGCCCTGCTCGTTTTTCAGTTCGTAAGACAGATAATCCTTTAAGCTTATGTCTAAATTTCCTGTAAAAGCATTCCTTATCAAATCCCGGATTAAAATGTTTCTTTCCCTGAAATATGAATTTTTGTCGTAAATATAATCTTCAAAAGTCTCTGTTGGCATCTCTTCCATGGCTTCCTCCATGGCAGAAACATGGTTGGTCTGTAAAAATAAGAGGATAGAAGCAATTATTATAAGACTTATTTTTTTCATTTTATCACCCGTTAACCAAAACCAAAACCTGGTCCAGGAAGGCCTTGATAATATCCACGGAATAAATTAGTATTATCAGCTTTCCGGCCATTTCAACCTTTTTCCCCACAGATTCATAATCCAAATCCTTGCATATGAGTGAAATGAAATCACAAATGTATGCTATGGCAACAATTTTTAGGATAGTGCTGAAGTATTCGGCTCTTATTTCATACCGGACAAATAAATTGGCAATTTCTTCAAGGTATGTCTTAAGCTCGGCAAAGAGCAGAAATATTACAAGGAGGCCGAAAATAACCGTTATATAAACTTTGAATTCGGAATTAAATTTGGATAAGGTTATGCCCAATATTAATGTAATTAGGGCTATAAGTACAATTTTTCCAAGCAACATCTTTTTCCCTCGTCAATATAAGTTAAAAACAGATTTTACCTCCGTGAACAGGTCGTTCATCATACTCACTATGAGAGCCATTACGACAATTACTCCGGCTAAGGTGACAAACATGGCTTGTTCATCTCTTCCCGTCTTTGTTAAAATTTGATTAAATACTGCTACTACAATGCCTATTGCTCCAACCTTCAAAATTATATCTATATCCATGTTCCCTCCTAAACAAATATGATAGCGGCCAAACAACCTGCCAGAAATGAAACCCTGTTGTTCAATGTTTTTTTCTCATTGTGTTTCAGAGCGTATTCTTCCAAATACTTTTCCATTTCTCTGACAGCAAAGCTCAACTTCTTATTTAGCAGTTCCGAATAGGTACACCCGTAATAATCAATAATTTCGGCAAAAAACCTGTTAAAGGGGTCAGGGGTTAACATAATTTCATTCATGTAAACCAATAATTCCTCAGAATTCTTTTTATCCCTTAAAGAGTCGATCATAGCCCTTATCATTATCCTGATTTCAGGGCTTTTGAAATTGTATTTTTGGAGGATTTCTTCCAGAGACATCTTCAGTTCACAGGAATATATCCTTAAGTATTCCGTGAAATTTATTATTTCTTTCATTTTATTGATTTTTTGGTCACCGTCACTGTTGACCAGGCTGAATATATACCTGACGGTAACTATGGTTCCTCCAAACAAGGCAGATTTAATCCATATCATTGTAAACCACCCTTTTGCTTTTAAAATCATATACTTCTTTTATCTTTAAGGGGCTTTTTTTCAAAATGAGGGCCCTTTCGAAAAAATTATTCTCTATTATGTTTTTTAAATATATGTTTCTTTTTACATCTTCAATACCGAAGCCATGGGCAGTCGCTATGATTTTGACCCCGCTTTTCAGGGCATATTGAATGATTTCAAAATCATCTGCCGTGCCTAATTCATCGGAAATTATCACTCTTGGAGAAAGGGCCCTTATACTCATGAAAAAACCGTCCCTTTTTCTGCAATATGCCAAGACATCCGTTCTTCTTCCCGTGTTCATTTGGGGAATACCCTTATGTACTGCGCTGATTTCTCCTCTTTCATCTATTATGGTAAGGTCGCACCCTTCAAAAGGGGGAGCAGTGAAACCATCACTCAAGTTTCTTGCCACATCCCTTATCAGGGTTGTTTTTCCGGAAAGGGGCGGTCCCACAACCAAGGTGTTGTAGACATCTTTATGGGGGCTTATGAGGTGCTTCACAACCTTGTCCGAGCAGCCGCGGAATTCTCTGGCAATCCTGATATTGAGGGAAGTAATATTCTTAAATCCTTTAATCCGGTCCCCCTCATAGATGCAATCGCCGCCTATACCCACCCTGTGGCCCCCTTCTATGGTCAGATAACCCTTTTTTATTTCATCTTCAAAGGCATGTATTGAATTTTTGGTTAAATTGCCTATTATTTCATCGATGTCCTTTTTTGTTATGAGGATTGACTTATCCAAAAACAAGTCTCTCCTTAATGTTTTGACTAATAGGGGACTGTTTATCCTGAGCCGGATTTCAAGAACTTCATCGGAAAACCCGCTTTTTTTTAAATAGTCATTTTTAATTTTTGGATTAAAATAATTTAATAAAACTTCCATAAGTTCCCCTGCCTTGTCCTCTTAATCTATAATATTATTAATTTATAATTTTATGACACATAGGGGTTTACAAATATTTAATTAGTGGTATAATAGGCATGTAAACATCTTCAGGGCAGGGTGAAATTCCCGACCGGCGGTAAAGTCCGCGAGCCGTAAGGCTGAATTGGTTAGATTCCAATACCGACAGTAAAGTCTGGATGAGAGAAGAGATTACATGCCTAATTGTAAGCAGATTCTTTCGATGCCTCTGAAGATTTCAGAGGTTTTTTTATGCCTCTGACAATCTTAAAATTGTGCTGACACAAGGAGGATAATATGAAAAGTGATGTAACGATCAATCAAAAAGTTAACACAAAGGTTATAACAAAGGTAGGAATATTGGGAGCGGTAGCAACGGTATTGATGCTGCTTGAGTTTCCCCTGTGGTTCGCGCCTAACTTTTATGAGCTGGACTTCAGTGAAGTACCGGTATTGTTGGGAGCTTTTGCCTTAGGTCCGGCAGCAGGTGCCATGATAGAATTGGTTAAGATTTTAATTAACTTTGTGGTTAACGGAACAGATACCGGCGGCGTGGGAGAATTCGCGAATTTTTTGATAGGATGCGCATTCATAGTGCCTGCAGGCTATATTTATAAAAGGAATAAATCATTAAAGACAGCTGTCTTGGGCTTGGTTGCAGGAACAATCACCTTAGCAGGTGCGGGAGCCTTGTTGAATTATTATCTCTTGCTTCCCTTATTCTCAAAAATCTACGGCTATCCGATCCAAGCCTTCATAGATATGGGTAATGCATTAAATCCGGCAATAACAGATTTAAAAACATTCGTCCTCTATGCCGTGGTACCCTTCAACCTCTTGAAAGGTATAGCAGTTTCGGCTATAGTTATATTGATTTACAAGAAGCTTTCACCCATACTTCACAGATAGATTAAATTTATCGGACAGTCAAAAAAAGTATAATTATCAAAGGACTTAGACGCATATAAATGCGTCTTTTTTAAATTTATCTTATAGGAAAGCCGGGGATTTTGACCGCCAAACACGTAAAACATACATTAATTGCACTTGACTCGGGTACTTTTTTGGATTATAATTATCCTACCCTTTCATTAGTTGCCTTTGGAGGTAAGAATTTGAAGCTGCATATCTATTCTTTGATCATGTTTCTCAATTCATACTTGACCGGATTGTTAACCCCAGTCCTCAGTTTAGCTTTGATTGATAAAGGTGCCTCCTTGAGTAACTTATCAATTGTTTTAGGCCTCTATGCCCTTTCGGTCATCTTGCTTGAAGTTCCTTCCGGAGTGATGGCAGATGTTTTCGGCCGAAAGAAAACCTTTCTTTTATCCCTGACAGCTATTACCCTGAGTTTTTTGCTCTTATTTAACAGCAAGGGCTTTTTTTCATTGTGTATCGCGATGATTCTTTACGGGTTTGGAAGGGCTTTGGGGTCCGGCTCTTTTGATGCACTTTTCATTGACTACTACATTGATGATTTCGGCAAGGATAAATTGCATAAGATTACAACAAGACTTTCGGTATTAGATGCCTTAGGGCTTTCCACAGGTGCCTTGTCGGGAGGCTTCTTCCCTGATATATCAAGCAGGCTTCTTCCTTCCATAGGAACTTATGATTTAAATATACTTGTTAGAATTCTTATAACCGGTGTCCTTATAATTCTATCGGCTCTTTTTATTACGGAAAATAAGCATGAAGACGGAAAAGAACATGCCCCTATCAGACAGCATGTAAAAAACAGCCGGGATTCTATTGGTAAAAACACCACCATTCTTTTTATATTTATTTCCGTTTTCTCCACGGGCTTCTTCCTGAGCGCATTGGAAACCTATTGGCAGCCCCACTTTATAACCCTCTTGCCCCATGAAGGGTCCGGCGGCCTCTTAGGCTTGATGGCATTTTTATACTTGGGGGCAGCTATGGCAGGAAGCATTCTTTCAAACAAAACCATAAGCAAATATAAATTAAGCTTAAGAAAAATGTATCTTATCACGAGAAGTCTTCTCGCCCTTTTTTTGATTGCGACTGCCCTCCAGACCAAGGTACCCTTGTTTATCGCCTCCTATGCCTCAATTTATCTGATGTTTGGCATGGCTACGATACCGGAAGACGTGATACTTAATTCCGAAACCCCCAACGAAATAAGGGCTTCCGTCCTTTCGGTGAAATCATTTACCATACAGGTCGGAGGCTTGGCAGGCTCATTATTGTACAGCCTTTTAATCAGATTTATGTCCATACCTCAAATTTGGATGATTGCAGGCAGCGTGATTTTAATTACAGTAATTTTTATAGCGAAAAAATTTATTACAGGCGAAAAGGACCCTATGACTAATGTTAAGATGTAAAAAGGGACCCCTTAGGGTCCCTTGTTATTTTATCTTCTTCTCCTGCAGCAGTCGAATCTTCCTCTAACTCCTAAGATATCCCGTCTTTCGCTGCACTTTCCGAAACCTACGCCAAGTAAAAACCATGGCACGATTCTACAAAACATATCATCACCCTTTTTTCTTTGCCTGTACATATTTTATTCGGTGATAACAATTATGTTACAAATTTGTGGACATATCTTGGAGACATGCCCCCAAGTCTTTCATCTTTGGTCCATAAAAAAACTGCCTGAAAAGCAGTTCAATTGGTGAGTAAATACATAAGCCGAGTTCTGTATTAAACAATCATCTATCTAGGTTTGCCGTTGCCGGCAGACTCAAGCGACCTACCATTTGGACCGTGACGAGCAGCCACTCCAAGGTCCTTTTTTGGTCTTGCTCCGGGTGGGGTTTACATGGCCAACCAGTCGCCTGATTGCCGGTGAGCTCTTACCTCACCTTTCCATCCTTACCTCGCACCTTGGGTGCGGGGCGGTTTCTTTCTGTTGCACTGTCCTTGAGGTCACCCTCACCGGGGGTTACCCGGCACCCTGCTCTATGGAGCTCGGACTTTCCTCATGCTAGGCATGCGATTGTATAATTTACTCATCATCAGTATACAATACATATAATTTGATGTCAAATGCAGATTTATCCAATAAAATTATTTCTCGATTTCTTCGCAAAGCTTCATCCATAATTCATAGGATGCGTCGGAGGGCATTTTCCAGTCTCCTCTCGGCGACAGGGATACAGACCCTACCTTGACCCCGTCGGGCATGCAGGACCGCTTAAACTGCTGGGTGAAAAACCTCTTGTAGAAACTTTTTAAGGTTTCAAGAATAACTTCCCGGTCATACTCGTCCTTGAAGGCTATTTTTGCCAAATAATATATTTTTTCCGGACCATAGCCGTTTCTCATCATATTGTACAAGAAAAAATCATTCAGCTCATATGAGCCTATGGAGTTTTCCGTAAACTGGCGAATATTCCCTTCCTTGTCCGGCGGAAGGAGTTCAGGACTTACCGGTGTCTCCCATACATCTAAGAGGACTTTTTGCAAATTTCCCGCTGTTTTGTAATCAGCATACCATTTTACCATGTATCTTACTAAAGTTTTGGGAACTCCCGAATTTACGCTGTACATTGACATATGGTCGGCGTTGTAAGTGCACCATCCTAAGGCCAGCTCGGATAAATCCCCTGTCCCTACGACTATTCCCCCTTCCTGGTTGGCAATATCCATCAGAATTTGTGTTCTTTCCCTTGCCTGAGCGTTTTCATACACCACATCATGATTATCAATGTCGTGGCCTATATCTTTAAAATGCTGAATGCAAGCATCCTCAATAGATATTTCCCTTAAACCGGTCCCTAATCCACTGACGATTGCATGTGCATTTTTGTATGTTCTTTCGGATGTTCCGAATCCCGGCATTATGACGGCTATTATATTTGTAAGGGGTAATTTTAATTTATTAAATGCTTCTATGATAACAATCAAAGCTAATGTACTGTCCAACCCGCCCGATATGCCTATAACAGCTTTTTTTGAATTTATCTTCTTCATCCTCTGGGCTAATCCTACAGCTTGAATGTTTATTATGTCACTTATTCTCCTGTCCCTGACTTCCGGACTTGAAGGAATAAAGGGCCTCGGATTCACAAATCTTTTCAGTTTCAAATTCTCGCTGCATCCTAAATTGAAAGCAACATATTTATAGTCTCTTTTTCCGATTGTGTCAATAAAAGTATTGGACCTAACCCTTTCGTTATTCAACTTCTCCAAATCGATATCCGTATAAATAAATCCGTCCCATACCTTATCTTCCTCCAACAATATGCCGTTTTCAGCAATCATGCAGTGTCCCGAATACACCAGGTCCGTAGTGCTTTCTTCCTCTCCCGCAGAGGAATAAACATATGCCGATATACACTTGGAGGATTGGTGCTTGACTAATTCTCTGCGGTAATCAGCCTTGCCTGCCAAGTCATTGCTTGCCGACAGGTTGAGGATTAAATTGGCACCATATCCTGAATGATAAGAACTTGGAGGGATGAGGGCCCACAAGTCTTCACATATTTCAACACCCACACAAAGCGGAGATATGTCATCCTTGAACAAGAGCTTTTCATTGAAGGGCACTTCCTGGTCACAAAGGGTTATTGTTTCCGACATCCTTTTATAGGCAGGGGCAAACCACCTCATTTCGTAGAATTCCCCGTAGTTGGGCAAATATGTTTTTGGAACAAGACCAAGTATCTTCCCTTCCTTCAGGATTACGGCGCAGTTAAAAAGCTGGCCGTCTGCCCTTACCGGCATTCCTGCAGCTATCAGCATATTTAAATATTTAGTTTCTTCCAGCAAGAGCTTTAATGCTTCCTGGCACCGGTCTGTCAATGATTTTTGCTGGAATAAATCCTGGCAGGTATAGCCTGTCATGGAGAGTTCGGGAAATACCAAGACCCTTACCCCTTGGTCTGAAGCTTTTACACAAATCTTTATAATCTCTTTAACATTGTAATAGGGATCTGCCACCCTCAGGGAGGGCACTGCCGATGCAACTCTCATGTATTCAAAACCCTTATCCATAGCTACCTCTATATTATTATTTCTTGAGCCTTATTTTTTTTAAAGCTTATTACTTTTAGGCCTGTTTTTTTAAGCACCTCTTTCAGGAAGTCCATTGAGTGGGCTTCCGTATCGTAATGGCCTGCATCTATGATGCATAAATCATTCTTGAGCCCATCCTGGGCCTGGTGGTATTTAATATCTCCCGTTATGTAGACATCTGCACCTTGTTTTATTGCATCCTCGATAAATTCACCGCCGCTGCCCCCGCAGAAAGCAACCCTTTTTACTGTTTCTCCGCCCTTAGAGTACAAGCGTACATAGTCTGCTTCAAGTGCTTTTTTTACAAATTGTGCATACTCGATAATATCTATGGGAGGAATATCTCCAATTCCCCCGTAACCGCTCTTATCCTCATTAACAGGATGGAGGATTTGATAATTCACTATGTTCAGTTTTTCTGCCAAACTGGAGGTGACTCCCTTGTCGGCCATGTCATAGCTTGTGTGTATGCTGTAAAGGTTAATATTTTCCTTGATGAGCATCTTTATTATTTGGCCGTCGTAGGTATCGGTGTCAATTCTTTTTATGGGGCTGAAAAAAAAGGGGTGGTGGGTAATTATTAAATCAACCTTCTCTCGAAGGGCAAGGTCTAATGCCTCCCTCCCCAAATCCATGGTTAACATGATTTTATTTATGCAAGCCTTATCTGACCCGACCTGGAGTCCGGAGTTGTCCCAGCTTTCATGTTCCTTTAATTTTACTTCATCATTCAATATATTGATAATGGATTCTAAGTTCATTTAATTAATTCCTTGATTTTTTTATTTTTGATTCTCAGCTTCTCTATTTTTTCATTATATTCCACATTTCCTGTTTTTTCAAGGCTGCTGATAATTTTTTTGTTTGTATTCAGCACCTTATGTATATATTCAGCCATCAGGGGGTCCTTTTTATCCGTTAAGATCTTGCTGATTTCATAATATAAGGGGTCTTCATATTTCATCATGCCCTTTTTTGCTTTTATGATAAAATAAAAGTGGCGGTCTTCCTTTACAATCTTCTCATCTCTTATTTCAAAGCCGTTTCCCTCAAGCCAGCGTCTTAAGCTGTCTGCTGCCGTCATAGGCTGGAGGACGAGCTGGTCTGTATTCAAGGCTATGTTTTTTGAGCTTTCAAGTATGTAGGAAATCAAGTCGCCCCCCATTCCTGCAATAATAATTGCATCAGCTTCCCCTTCTTTTAAAACCGTAAGCCCGCTCCCAAGCCTGAAATCGCATTTATCCTTCAGGTTAACTTTTCTTAAATGGTCTTGGGCTCTTTTTAAGGGACCCTCGTTTAAGTCTGTAGCTATAACTTTATCACATTTTCCTTCTTTTAAAAGCATCTCCGCCACATAGCCGTGGTCCGTGCCTATATCAGCTGCCGTACCGCATTTATCAACCATGGAAACAATGCATTCCAACCTGTTCATATTGACCCCCTAAAAAAACATTGTCATTCCGGACCAAGATTCTTCCCTTAGCCCAGGATGACAAGTCCTGTTTTTTAATATATTTTATTCCAGATAATCCTTTAATTTTTTGCTTCTGCTGGGATGCCTCAGCTTTCTCAGAGCCTTGGCTTCTATTTGACGTATTCTTTCCCTGGTTACGTCAAACTCCTTGCCCACTTCTTCAAGGGTTCTCGCTCTTCCGTCGTCTAAACCGAAACGAAGGCGGAGTACCTTTTGCTCCCTGTCTGTTAAGGTGTGGAGTACATTGGATAACTGCTCCCTCAACAGGGTAAAGGTTGCGACGTCCGAAGGGGCTTGAACCTCATCATCGGGAATAAAGTCCCCCAAATGGCTGTCTTCTTCTTCCCCTATGGGGGTTTCCAGGGATACGGGCTCCTGGGCAATTTTCAGTATCTCTCTTACCTTGTCAGGATCCATTTCCATTTCCAATGCTATTTCTTCAGGTGTCGGGTCCCTTCCTAATTCCTGCAGAAGCTGTCTTTTGATTCTGATTAACTTGTTGATGGTTTCTACCATATGCACAGGTATCCTTATGGTCCTGGCCTGGTCTGCAATCGCTCTCGTTATTGCCTGGCGAATCCACCAGGTTGCATAGGTGCTGAATTTAAAGCCTTTTGTATAATCAAATTTTTCCACTGCTTTTATGAGTCCGAGATTGCCTTCCTGAATTAAATCAAGAAACAGCATGCCCCTTCCCACATATCTTTTTGCAATGCTTACTACTAATCTTAAATTTGCTTCAGCCAATTGTTTCTTGGCTTCCTCGTCCCCGGCTTCCATTCTTTTGGCCAATTCTACTTCTTCGTTTGCAGACAATAAAGGTACCTTGCCGATTTCCTTAAGATACATTCTCACAGGGTCATCGATATTTACCCCCTTTAGGATGTCATCATCTGTCTGGCTCACAAAAAAGTCCGCATCATCCTTTACATCGACTTCATCATCTTCATCCACCTTTTCAGGTATCATGTCATCTTGAAAGCCCAATATTTCAAGATCATTGTCTTCGGCCTGCTTATAAAAATCATCTATGAATTCCGGATTTATATCAAGTTTTTCAAATGATCTCAAAACTTCCTTATATGTAATAAAACCGTTTCTCTTACCCTTTTCAATCAGTTTATTTTTCACGGAATCTATCTTTTGCAGCATTTCAGCATTCTTTGCATACTCTTCCTCTGATACCACAGATACGTTTTTATTTTCACCCATTGTCAATTGACCTCCTCCTTAGTTGATTTAATCTTTTTAGCGAGGCAGTAAATTTCATTCATTATTTCTTCCTTACTCTGAAACGAATCATCGGATTGTCTTAACCTGTTAGTCAAAATATTTCTTTTTTCTTCGTAGTACTTTAATTTAAGTCTTTTCATGCAATCTTTAAATAAGGCCTCTAAATTATCATAATCAACATTGTCAATCTGCAAATTTACATCCATGCTGTCACCTGTAATTTTTTTTAAGCTTTCACTGTCAATACTAATATCCTTAATTCTGCATTCATACAGCTCTTTTAAAATTTTATAGTACCTTAAATCCTTAAAGGTATCTTCCTTAACTATCTCGCTCAGCTTGAATGCAAAATCATTGTTTATTAGTATCAGTTTTATAAGCTCTTCCTCGTGGCATGTAGTAATTTTTTTAACCTGGGGTTTAACCGCAGGTTTTGCAGTATTAATCAAGGTTTTTTGCTTAATATTTTTCTTATTGTATTCTTTAATAAGAGACTCTTTCGATACACCTACTTTTCTCGATAATTTGTCAAAAATTAATTCTCTTTCAATTTCGCTGTATACATTTACTATATTGTCAAAAATTTTGTTTATATATTCAACTTTGTTAGAATTTTCAAGGATTTCTTTAAAATGAAATTCTAAAAAGTCATAATAATCCAATGAATTTTCTATTAATTTGTCGAAACTTCCCCTTCCATATTTATTTAAATATTCATCCGGGTCCTTGGCATCTTCCATTATTACAACCCTTGCATTCAAGTTGTTCTTTTTGAACATATTGATTGCCTTTAAAGCAGCCTTTTGACCGGCCTCGTCCGAATCAAAGGCTATGTAATAGTTTTTTGAATACCTTTTTAACAGCTTTACCTGGTTCTCGGTAAATGAAGTACCCAAGGCCGCAACTGCCGTGTCGTAGCCGTGAACGTGCATCTTGATTACGTCCATGTAACCTTCAACCAAAATAAAGCTCTTGTTCCTTACCTTTTCTTTCGCTATATGGATCCCGTACAAATTATAGCCCTTGTTAAATATAAGGCTTTCCGGAGAATTCAGGTATTTGGGCAATGAATCATCCAAAACCCTTCCTCCAAAGCCTATTATTCTTTTTTTTATATCAAATATGGGGAAAATTACTCTGTTTCTAAATCTATCGTAATATGTACCGTTTTTTTCCTTGCTGATAATCAGGCCCGTCTTCAATATATCTTCGACCTTGTAGCCTTTATTTTTTAGATAATTTAGCAAATTATCCCATTCATCGATAGCATATCCAATTCCGAACATTTTTATTACATCTGCTTTGATATTCCTTGAATTCAAATATGCTAAAACATGGGGGGCCTTCTTCAAATTTTTATAAAAATATACAGCAGCATCCCTGTTAATTTTATAAAGTATATCTGCTGTTTGTTTATTTTTGTTTACTTTTGAGGAGTTTGTTTCTTCCAGGACAATACCGGCTCTTTTGGCCAAATACTCGGCCGCTTCAACAAAAGTATAATTTTTGTATTTTGTCAAAAAACTGATGCTGTCGCCGCTTTCGCCGCAGCCAAAACAATGAAACATCTGCTTGTCTGGAGATACAATAAATGAAGGTGTTTTTTCTTTATGAAAAGGACAGAGGGTGCTGTAATTAGCACCGGCTTTTTTCAAAGGTAAATATTCTTCTATAATTTCTACTATATTGTTTTGGTCCAAGATTCTTTGTATGATGTCAGAATCCAAATTATAGGACATAATATCACCATTATCCTTACATTGAAAATAAAGTATAACATATGAAAATAAGCTTGTCAACATTTTTTCCTGACAAGCCGTAAAATTTTTGCACTTTGATTTATGCTTAAATCCAGGGCTTTGGTATGTACAATTCATTGAATACCTTCATTGCATACCTGTCTGTCATCCCGGCTATATAATCCTTTATGATTTCTCCCCTGCTGAAGTTGTTGTTGTGATAAATATTAAGGTAAAACTCGGGAAGGTGGTCAAAGTTTTTTGTGTAATATTCATATATCTTTTCAATTATGAACATTGATTTTTCTTCTTCGCTTTTTGCAATCCTGTTATAGTATACATTTTCGAACAAAAAATCACGAAGCTCATTGGTAAGGTCTGCAATTTCATCGCTCATGGTGATTTTATTCCTGCCCTCAGAGTTTTGAATAATGTCCGTTATCATTGTATTGATCCTGTCCCCGTGGCCTGCACCTAATTTTTTAATAAACTTGTCCGGTATCTTGGTGATAATATGGCCCCTGACCGCATCATCAATGTCGTGATTTATATAGGCAATCCTGTCAGAAATGCTGACAACCTGCCCTTCCAAAGTAGCAGGCTCATATCCTGAAGGGTGGTTTAAAATTCCGTCCCTAACCTCAAAGGTAAGGTTGAGTCCCGGCCTGTCATTTTTTATTTCCAAAATGTCAACCACCCTTAAACTTTGCTCATTGTGCTTGAATCCCTGGCACAGTTTTTTTAGTATTCTTTCTCCTGTGTGGCCGAAGGGGGTGTGGCCTAAATCGTGGCCCAAGGCAATTGCTTCCGTTAAGTCTTCGTTTAAATTCAAACTTCTCGCAATTGTCCTTGATATCTGCGACACCTCTAAGGTATGAGTAAGCCTTGTCCTGTAGTGGTCTCCCTCCGGAGATAAGAAAACCTGAGTCTTGTGTTTAAGCCTCCTGAATGCTTTTGAATGCAGTATCCTGTCCCTGTCCCTTTGGAAGTCGGTCCTTATTTCGCATTTGGGCTCATAGACCCTTCTCCCCTTTGAAAGAAGGACTTTTGCTGCATAGTCCGATAAATGTTCCATTTCAAATTGTTCGTATCTCTCCCTGATTGTCAACAGATCACCTCCACAGGTCTTTACCGGCTTACTCCATATGGCTTGAAAACTTGCCTAAGCCGGCTTAAAACTGTATTTTCTCATTGATGAAGGTTAAAAGGTCATCAATTTTTATTCTTACCTGGTCCATGGTGTCCCTGTCCCTAACGGTAACCGAATTGTCTTCCAATGAATCAAAATCGAAGGTAATGCAGTAAGGTGTTCCTATTTCATCATGTCTCCTGTATCTTTTCCCTATGCTTCCTCCGTCATCATAATCAACATTGAAATGCTTGTTAAGCATCTGGTAGACCTCTGCAGCCTGGTCATTTAATTTTTTGGTAAGGGGGAATACTGCAGCCTTAAAGGGTGCCAAGGCAGGATGAAGCTTCAGCACAACTCTTTCGGTACCGTCTTCCAGGCTTTCTTCATTGTAGGCATCAACCAAGATTGCCAGCATTACGCGGTCAGCTCCCAAGGAAGGCTCTACGCAATAGGGTATGTATTTTTCATTGGTCACGGGGTCTTGATAGTATAAATCTTCTCCTGAGGTCTCTATATGCTGTTTCAGGTCAAAATCCGTCCTGTTTGCAATTCCCCATAATTCTCCCCAGCCAAAATGGAACAAGTATTCAATGTCTGTCGTCCCCTTGCTGTAATGTGACAATTCAGCCTGTTCATGATCCCTGAAGCGAAGTTTTTCTTTTGTCACCCCAAGGCTCAAAAGCCAATTCATGCAAAAATCCTTCCAGTAATAGAACCATTCCATGTCTTCTCCGGGCTTGCAGAAAAACTCCAGTTCCATCTGCTCAAATTCCCTGGTCCTGAATGTAAAGTTCCCCGGTGTGATTTCATTTCTGAAAGATTTTCCTATTTGGCCGATACCAAAGGGGAGTTTCTTCCGCATTGACCGCTGTACATTTTTAAAGTTGACAAATATACCCTGAGCCGTTTCAGGTCTTAAGAAAAGCTCGGATTGAGAATCTTCCGTTACCCCCTGAAAAGTCTTAAACATGAGGTTGAACTTTCTTATACCGGTGAAATTGTGGGCTTTGCATTCAGGACACTTGATCTTGTTTTCTGCTATGTAGGCTTCCATTTCACTGTTTGTCCAACCGTCAACTATTTTTACATCCTTTATTTCCTTCATGTAATCTTCAATAAGCTTATCTGCCCTGAACCTGGCCTTGCATTCCTTGCAGTCCATGAGGGGATCGGAAAAGCCTCCCACGTGGCCGGAAGCCACCCAAGTCATGGGATTCATTAGTATAGCCGCATCCAATCCCACATTGTATGGGCTTTCCTGTATGAATTTTTTCCACCAGGCCCTCTTTATATTATTTTTGATTTCTACTCCCAAGGGACCATAATCCCATGTGTTGGCCAAGCCCCCGTATATTTCGGAGCCGGGGAAAATTATACCTCTTGATTTACATAATGCTACCACTTTTTCTAAGCTGTTTTTTTCTGTTTTCGCCATGATTTCCTCCAAATAAAAAATTATCTTTCATCCCCATAGGGACGAAAGATATGATTCTTCCGCGGTTCCACCCTATTTGATAGGGCATTAGCCCTACCCTCTTCATTGCAAAGACTCAAAAGCTCCCTTCATCCGGCCTTCCTTATCAGCTTCCACCTTGCCTGACTCTCTGTAAATTCAGGTCCGGACTACTCTTCTTTCTCACAGTCTCAATTTACTATAATGTAACAAAATAATCTTTTTATGTCAAGAATTACTTTTGATGTTTTTGATGTCATCCTTTATGTTTTCAGCTATATTTTCAGCTCCGGCTCTGATATCCTTCACAGCATCTTTTACTTGGTCCATTCCTTCGTCGACTTTCTTGCCAAGGTCGATTACCTTGCCGTCTGTTTGAGTAATTTCCACGGAGCATTTGGCAAGGAGGGCCACGGTGATACCGGCTGCCGACAAAAATGGCGCTACCAGGGCGCTGACCAGGCCTGCGGTAATGGGTATATTGATTATTACTTCATTATCCTTCTTAATCGTAAGCTTTGTAGCATTGCCTTTTGCAATGACTTCCTTCAGCTGGTCCATTATCTGCTCTCCCCTGCTGAAACCGGATGTTTTTCCTTTTTGCTGATTTTCAATCAATATTATGGCTTCAAGCACATCTCCCTTTGCAGCATCCAAGGCTTCCTTTGCGGTAGAGTAGTCTGTATTTGTCCGTCTCAGAATTTCGTCGATTTTTTGTAAAGTATCATTCTCCATAAGTCTATCCTTTCTTTATAATAGCTTTAGTGTTGTAAAATTGTCCCTCCCGATATAATAAAACAAAAATTTTCTTATCAGGCCCATAATATGCTTGGGTACTTCTATTAAGCCTAAATCCTCAAATTTGGATTTCAATATTTTATCCATAGTTAGTATTTCATTATATGTTACATTTATTCCATTTCCATTATTTACGCAAGAGGCGCAAAAAACTCCTCCTTCTCTTATTGAAAACCTGCCGTCACCCTTCAGGGAAGAGCCGCAGGAGAGACAATGGTGAAAATCCGGCTTGTAGCCAAGCATGGCTGCTAATTTTATTTCATAAGCAGCGACTAATTTATCATGTCCATGGGTGCTTTTACTGAGATGGGAAAGAACAGAAACCGTCATGTCGAATATTTTTTCATCATATTGGTTTTCCTGGGCTACATAGCTTATTAGCTCCAATATATAGGAGGCGCTGTAATATGCATCCATGTTATTTTTCAAGCCGTAAAAATTATCCAAAACCTGGGCAGAGGTCAGTATGTACATATCCCTTGACACATTCAGGGTGGATTTTGAATAGGCAAAAATTTGTGATGCATTTATTAAATGTGAGGAGGTTTTTTTGGACCCCTTTGAAATAATCTGAATTTTCCCGCTGCTTTTAGACAAGGCATGGAGTATTTTATCGTTTTCTTTATAGCTTATTTCTCTCAGAATGAGAATTTCGTCTAATATCATTTAAAATACCCTAATGTTTTTAACCTATAAAAATCATCCCGCCAGTTTTCGGAAACTTTTACAAAGAGCTGGAGATTCACCTGGCTCCCCAATAGCCTTTCTATGTCTTCCCTGGCACTCTTGCCTATGCCTTTTATCTTCCTGCCTTCCCTGCCGATTATTATGCTTTTGTGGGACTTCTTTTCGCATAGAATATTGGCTCTTATGTCTACTAAATCACGGTTTTTTCTTTCTTTCATCTCTTCAACTTCTACCGCTATTCCGTGAGGGACCTCATCCTGTAAATACATAAGGGCTTTTTCTCTTATAATTTCGGAAACAATGAAGCGTTCAGGCCTGTCGGTTATATAATCTGCTGGAAAATACATGGGCCCCGGCTTTAAATATTTAATTATCAATTTAATTAAGGCATCAACCCCAACCATATTGATTGCGGAAATGGGCAGGATGTCATCAAAGACCTTGTACTTTTCAAACTCGGATGCGATCCTGAGGGCTGCATCCCTGTCAAATAAATCAATCTTATTCAATATAAGGATTTTTTTACATTTTAAGTCTTTGATTTTATCAATGATGAATTCATCCCCCGGCCCCACCTTGTCATACTCATCGGTTATCATTATCAATACATCCATTTCCTCTAAGGCAGAGTCCACTTCCGTATTCATGAATTCGCCCAACTTGTTTTTAGGCCTGTGTATTCCCGGTGTATCAATAAATATTATCTGGGCCTCATCATCGGTATATACCGTCATGATTTTGTTTCTTGTAGTCTGGGGCTTATCTGACATTATGGATATTTTTTCACCCAGCATATTATTCATCAAGGTTGATTTACCTACATTTGGTCTTCCTATAATGGTAACGAATCCTGATTTAAACATAGTCTTCCTTTCTTCAATCAAGGTCATCCGGTCCGAAACTGTTGGGCAGGAGTTCCTCCAAGGTATAAACATCGTAAGCATCCAAGCTTCTTGCACATATCACCCTTATGTCCTTGCCGAATTCAGACATAAACTGCCTGCAAACCCCGCAGGGGAAGGAAGTTTTGATTTCACTTCCAATAACGGCAATCTTTTCTATGTCCCTGTATCCTTCCGAAATACATTTTGAAACAGCCACCCTTTCGGCACATATGGTAGGAGTGTAGGATGCGGATTCTATGTTGCAGCCTGTAAATACCTTGCCGCTCCTTGTATAAACAGCTGCTCCCACCTTATATTTGGAATATGGGCTGTATGACTTTTCCCTTGCCTCCATGGCAATTTTTATTAATAGCTTATCCTCCATTTTTTCCCCTTTCTCTCAGAGATTACCTCACAGAGAGGTGTGTAAATACCTATTCATTTATTCCAGGGAAACCCTGTCAAGGCTGTTAACAACCTGTATCCAGGTGTTTCCCGGATTCAGCACCAACTCTTCATCCCCGGCATAAAATTTAAGCCTGCCTTTTTCCGAGACCTTTTCCCAAGTTATGGGTATGCTTTCGCCATTTGTGATATATATACCCTTTCCCTGGCCGATGGTCCCTAAATACAGTCTTCCCTCATTGTCTAAGACTGTTTTGGATGCTTCTATGGCAATAATATTTTTTGCCCTTAGCTGTTTATTATCCAATTCATCTATGTGTTCTTCTTCATCTTTAAATCTTAAATATGTATTATTATCTTCATCATACAGATAATCCGTCGTGTTGTAAGCATTG
This sequence comes from Tissierellia bacterium, assembly GCA_012520455.1. GTDB lineage: Bacteria > Bacillota > Clostridia > Tissierellales > Sedimentibacteraceae > Sedimentibacter. The sequence goes on along the minus strand of JAAYOE010000037.1, from coordinate 35,708 downwards.
TATATTATATTTACTTTCACTGCAGAATTTACTTCATAATTATCCGATAATTTTTCATCCCTTTCATTGAATGAATACCCCTCAAAGCTGAAGTCCGTCCTATAGCCGTAATTTTCCGCCTCTTTTCTTATTGACTCTAAAGTCGTATAAACGTTATGGGGTGCATATTTTCCGGTATCATAATATCTCCACAGGGCTCCCGAATATAAGCCGTCAACCTCGGCCACCCCAAGTCTTTTTATTTCTATAAAAGCATCATCGCTTCCTCCCACATGAACGAAAATTCCGTCATATTCGAGGGCATAATAAATAAGATAAGGTCTGGCACTTCTTACAGGTCCTATCCTCTCAGGCTCCTTTGCATAAAATATGCACAGGTACCTGGTAAAAGGGTGCTCCACTTCAACTTCATATACTATTTCGGCCTGGCTGATTCCGGCCTGCCACCTTGCCTTAGGATGATTGTCTATTGACAATGCTACCGGTCTTTTGGACAAGTCCTCAGGGTAGTATCTCAATCCGTCCAAGGGTGAAACTATCATATTTGGGTCGGGTTCTTCCTCTGTTTCTTCAGTCTCGGTTTCCTTCTCCTCCTCAAGCTCATTTGTTTCCGGGACTTCTTCTTCGGGTCTTATGGTTTCTTTTGCACATCCGCATAAGAAAACCATCAATAGGATTATTAATATCAGTCTTCTTTTCACGTCTTCCCCCTTGGATGAATTATTTGAATATATTCAATTCCTTCATTATTTCTTTTTCCTTTGCCCTCATGACACTTTTTTCATCCGTGTCCATATGGTCATATCCCAAAAGATGCAGCATGCTGTGTACAATCAGATATATCATTTCCCTTTCTTTGCTGTGCTTGTACTCATCAGCTTGTTCAATTATTTTTTGAGTTGAAATAACAATATCCCCAAGAATGTTGACACCATCAAATTCTTCATTCATGGGGAAGGATAAAACATCTGTTTCACTGTCTACATTTCTGTATTCCTTATTAAGGTCTTTTATCTCTTCATTTGTGACAAAAGAAACGCTCACTTCAAAATCACCCTTCAGGCCTTCTTTTATCAAGACGGCTTCTATGGCCTTTTTTATGGCATCTTCCTTGTCGGCGGTGATTTCTATAGCATCCTGCCTGTTATCATACAATACGCTTATCATTTTTTTACCTCATGTTTTTCGTATGCTTTTACAATATCCTGAACCAATTTATGCCTTACCACATCGGTCGTGTTGAAAAACATAAAACCTATGCCCTCCACTTCCCTCAGAATGTGAATTACGGACTTGAGCCCTGATTTTTTGCCTTCAGGCAGGTCAATTTGAGTTATATCACCCGTAATCACAGCCTTGGACCCGTAGCCCAATCGGGTCAAAAACATCTTCATCTGCTCATTTGTGGTGTTTTGTGCTTCATCCAAAATAATGAAGGAAGAATCTAAGGTACGGCCCCTCATATAGGCCAAGGGGGCCACTTCAATCAGCTGTTTTTCAACATTTTTCATGAAGGTTTCAATTCCCATAATATCAAAAAGGGCATCATAGAGAGGTCTTAAATAAGGGTCCACCTTATCCTGCAAATCCCCCGGCAAAAACCCTAACTTTTCCCCTGCTTCTACGGCAGGACGGGTGAGGACTATACGCTCCACCTCTTTTTTTCTGAATGCATTGACGGCACAAGCCACAGCCAGATATGTCTTGCCCGTTCCCGCAGGTCCGATTCCGAAGGTTACATCCCTGGAATTTATCATGTCAACATATCTTTTCTGGCCCACCGTCTTAGGCTTGATTATCCTTCCTGATGCAGATGTTACTATTACTTCCTTTAAAATCTGGTTGTAATCGATTTGTGAATCTCTTTTATTTGCCTCTATTAAATAAACAACCTTTTGATCGCTTATTTCTCCTTCGGTTCGTATTGTATTTAAAATGTCCCTTAAGATCTTAGCAACCGTTTCGGTGCTTTCTTTATCCCCCGTTACTTTTACAGCCCCGTTTCTCATTAAAATATTTACATTATAATAGGTTTTTATAATCTTTATGTTCTTGTCATGAATCCCCAATAGTTTAATTAATTCATCTTCACTTGTAATTAAGACATTTTGCTCAAATAAATCCATTATTCCTCCATTTTTTCTTCTGTCTCTTCGGTTAGGGGATAAATTCTTACCCTTTCTCCTATATCTTCAATTACCTCTATCTGGGCTGTCAAATAATAAAATTCCTCATCCTCCGAAAAGTTAATTGTTGATTTTAGAATCCTGCTGTCATCATCGCATCTTTTTAAGAGTTCATCATACATGCTTATTTTCATTTTGTTTTCGGCAGTATTCTTATCAATTTCTATATCCTTTAAAACTTCTTCATACCAGGTTCCCTTCAAGAGGCTGATATCGGTTATATTTGAAAGAATAGGCACTTTTATGACCTTCTCCCTATAATTATAGTTTTCATAGGGTTCTTTGTCACCTACTATTTTAATACTATTCCCTTTTATTTTCAAGTAATAAACAGACTTGCTTTTATTTGTGGCTAGGCTAAGGCTCCTGACTTTAGCTTCCTTCATTTCAAAATTATAATAAGTCTTGCCGTAAACAATTCCGTCAGAGGGGACCATCATGAATTCATCGGAATTCTTCTTCCGGACCAGGCCCATTATTAAGGTTTGGCCTTCATATACAACGTCTCCCTCCCTTACGACAGGCTGGCCGCTCTTGGCAATTACCTTGCTTACTATCGCATTTTTTGAAGCAATGATGCTGGATGGCTCATTGCTTTTTATTTCAGCCGGCTCAGCTTCTCTTTCCTTGACTATTATGATTAACTTTGACCCTTCCTGGATAACATCCACAAATCTATAGTCGAAGTGATTATAAATCATGGTTTCTAATTTTTTTGCCTGTGTTTTTGAAATGGCAAAGGGTACTTTTAATTTATTCTCTTCCAAAAAGGCCAAAATATTATTTATGTTTTTTTGATTGGTTCCTACAACCTCCACCTCCCATATCAAGGAAGTAAGCAAATAAAGAGATATTATCAATATCAAGATTCCTATTGAAAAACCCTTCCTTAATTTAAGCTTCTTTAGCTTTATTAAGGCTCCCCTCTTTGCCGCCGGTTTTATGATTTCCTTGAGCAAATCATAGTTTTTTATATAGTCATCATAGGAAATTTTAAACCTTGTTCCTTTGTCCTTCTTTTGCACATCCCATACCGTGATGTTTTTTCTTCGGAGTATATTCAAGATTTTTTCCGAGTTTATGGCATCCGACCGGATGACCACATATCCTCTTATTAAATGCATGAGCTTGAATATTAACATATCTACTCCTTCATACTAAATACTATTTCTTTAATTTTCCCCTTCACTATAACTTTATATTGATTTATTTCCTTTATCTTGAATTTGGAGCCTTTTATTGTTATATCCTGGTCTTTGGTTTTTACTGTCACCCGGTTGTCTTCATAAACCCTTAAACCTAAATGGTTTTCTATTATCACTTTTTTGTTGCCGTGCATACTCAGCTCAAAATTATCCGACAAAGCATCATTGGGTATTTCAAGTTCATCCGCCAATTTGCTCCTAAAATCGTTAAACTTGCTCATATTCCCCTCCCCGGTCATTTATTTGTCTTACTACAAATTATGCGGTTACCAACCCTCCTATGAAAATAAAAAGACCCCTTTCAGGGCTCTTTTGATGACAAGGGGACGGGGGTAGTGTCATCTTTTTCATGACAAGGGGACGGGGGTTGCGTCATCTTTTTACGTGACAAGGAAAGAGGTACCCACCTTATTCCATAATCTTTTCAATATTATCTAAAATATATTTTTTGCCTTCATTATTAATTAATACCATATCATATTCTCTGCCGTCATAACTTCTCTTCTCTGAGAAGAAACCGTAGTCTTTTGAAATTTCATTTGTGACGGTTCTTTTCTTCCCATCTTCTACTGCTTCCGAAAGTATGCCTAATCTTTTTAATCCTTTATTCAATAGGGCTCCCGTTACTTTTTTGCTCATTAAGGGATTCAGTTGCAGATTAATGCACCTGGCAGCTTCATTAACTCCTATATTTCCCTCGGTAAAAACTACCTTGTTTTTTTGCTCATCGGTAATTACAAAATCATTAATCTTTTTATTGCTGTATGTACCCTTAACAACGGCCTCCAATACCTCTGAAATAAAATAAAAACACCTGATAATCCTTGAATCATGGAGAAAACTGTCAGCTTCTACGGGCTGGCCGTTAATCGGATTTGTTCCGTCTGCAATCTTTTGTATAATTAATCTTGCCTTTTCAATTTTTTCAATATCCTTTATCATAATTTCCTCCTCACTTAGATGACAAGGGGACGGGGGTAATGTCATCTACAGTTTCTGGATTACCCCTCTCCCTATACCTGTCAATCTTTCAATTTGTCTTATTGACAAATTATGTTTTTTTATCAATTCTCTTAAATATGTGTTCCTTACATCCTTTCCAAGTTTAAGCAAGTCCTTCTCATCATTAATCTTACAGCAGTTTTTAATTATTCTTATTGCTTCATGGTCAGCCGGCTGCCTTCTTTCGTTTACATCCATACATTCATCGCCATTTTCTTTATTCACATATTCAATAAATAGCTTCAATGCATTTACCTTATCGATTTCATCAAAAAATTGCAAAACAAAATGAGTATCCGTCATCCTGTTTATTCCAATATAATCATTATAGTTTGTCCACTCATAATCTTCAATCTTATCGACAAGTCCTGCTTTTACCGGATTTTGAAGTATGTATCGCAATACTGTCAAAAAATATGTATCATCCTCCACAGGCTCGCTTTTAAAACGATCTTGAAACAAATATCCAATCCTGTCATATTTTTTGTTATACCAAAAAACATAAGAGCTGCATATCCTTCTCATGATAGTTCCCAACAATTCCTTGCATTCGTGCAACAATAAATGCATATGATTTTCCATCAAGCAATAGGTATAGATTTTAAAACCGCACACATCTTTATATTCCATTAAAGTGTGAATAAACCTGTTGCAATCTTCATCATCAAAAAATATCCTTTGTCTGTTAATACCCCTCATTATTATATGGTATATTCCGCTTTCACTTTTAAGTCTCGAAGTTCTTGGCATGAATACTCACCCCTTTGGTAATTTATACCATAGGGCAAAAAGCCTGTCAATCAAGGTTTTTGTCGATTATTCTTTAGTAATGTCACTACCCTCCTCCCCTTGTTATATGACAAGGGGACGGGGCTTAGTGTCATCTTTTAGGCATCAAAAAAGAACCCCTTGAGTTCTTTTTTTGCATTTTATTCAAATAAAAAGCTTGTCATGGAAAGTGAACCCAATATGCACTCATCATTAAAGACCCTCGTCTTTTCTCCGCCTTTCAAGGCACCTAAAACATATAAGAGGGGTGCAAAATGATCAGCAATCGGTACAGCGTAATCCGCTGACTGTCCTGCCCTTCTATAGTCAATAACGTTATCAAAGTTTCCCTTTATTACATTTTCAATGATGTATTTGTCAAAATCTTCAGCCCAATCATATCCCCCCTTATTGTGCCAGTCAAGTCTTCTTAAATTGTGGGTAACATTCCCGCTTCCAAAGATCAGGACACCTTCTTCCCGAAGTTTAATCAGCTCCTTGCCGATATTATAATGGTCCTCCATTGAAGCATCGCGGTCTATGCTGAGTTGAACAAGAGGAATGTCAGCCTTTGGATATATTCTGCAGAGTACCGACCACGTGCCGTGGTCATAACCCCATGAATTATCAATTTCAACGGGACGGTTTATCATTTCAGCAGTTTTATGAGCAAGGCCGGGAGAGCCTTTGGCAGCATAGACTATTTTGTAAAGGTCATCCGGAAATCCATACATATCGTATATGGTTTCAGGTGATTCTTCATCCATAATTTTTGTACCCTTCGTAAACCAGTGGGCTGAAATTGATAGTATTGCTCTTGGTTTGGGTATCTTATCCGCTAAAGCTTCCCATTCGCGGACAAACTTGTTATCTTCTATGGCATTCATGGGTGAGCCGTGTCCCACGAAGAGTACCGGCATATCTTTTACTTGGTTCATAAAATCCCTCTTTCATATATTCTCTATCTTAATCAATATATATCTACCCAAAAAAGTCCGTTGAAAACATTCTAAATAATCATCTATATGCTTGTGATTCTTTGCTTACTTATAATAAATTATGACAGTGCCCACGTCTTCCCGTGATAAAAAAAGATGACACTACCCCCGTCCCCTTGTCATTAAAAAAGAACCCATGGGGTTCTTTTACTACTTTATATATTTAGCCACAATTTCATTTACATGTTTACCGTCAGCCTTGCCCTTTACCTTGGGCATTATGAAGGCCATGAGCTTGCCCATATCTTTTTTGGACTGGGCCCCTGTTGCTTCGATTGCTTCTTTCACAATTGCATCAAGGTCTTCATCTGACAGTTGAGGCGGTAAATATTCTAAAAGTATTTTGATTTCTTGGTTGGTTAGATCTACAAGATCCTGTCGATTGCCTTTTTGAAAGTCAGATATCGAATCTTTTTTATTTTTAACCTGCTTGGCTATTATATCTACTATTTCAGCATCTGTTAATTCGATTCTTTCGTCAACTTCTTTTTGTTTAATTGCAGCTCTGACCATTGTAATGGTATCTTTTCTGACTTTGTTCTTAGACTTCATGGATTCTTTTAAATCTTCCATGAGTTTCTCTTTTAAAGGCATGCTTTCACCTCTTATCTTGCTTTCTTATTCTTCTTCCTGCGAGCCGCTTCAGCCTTTTTTTTACGCTTAACGCTTGGCTTTTCATAATGTTCTCTTTTTCTTACTTCAGACATCACGCCGGTAAGTGCGCATTGTCTTTTAAATCTTCTAAGAGCATTATCTATGGACTCGTTTTCTCTTACTCTTACCTCTGTCATTATTGCTTGCTACCCTCCCCTCGTCCTCAATTACCAGTTGTCCTAAGACACCAGCGAGTTTGAAATAGCATTTATTATTATATAACATAGAATAAGTAAATGCAAGTAATTTATGCTAATGATTCTGATAATTTCTTTCCGCCTAAAACATGAAAATGCAAATGTTGCACCGATTGACAAGCGTCTTTGCCGCAGTTGCTGATCACCCTGTAGCCGGTATCCTTAATACCTTCTGACTCGGCGATTTTATTGATTGCTTTAAAGATTTCTGCAACCAAATGGCTGTTTTCCTCAGTGATTTCATTCATTGAACCTATGTGAACCTTTGGCACGACTAATATATGCACAGGAGCTTGGGGAGCCAAATCTCTGAAAGCTGCTACGTATTCATTTTCAAATACCAACTGAGACGGAATTTCTTTGTTTGCAATCTTGCAAAAAATACAATCCATTATTTCACCTCACTTCACAATTTATTCAGCCAATAAATAATCGTTCCTGATTCCCTTTATATGAACGTTAATTATTTCGTTTTTAACATTTATATCACTTTTTAACAAAACTTTCAAGTAATTTGTTGTATAACCCTCATACCGGTCATTATTTTTTTCGGTTTCTATCAATACCGACAGGTTCCTGCCGATAAATTTCTTCATGAATTCACGGGAGATTCTTTCGCCTAAATCAATAAGGATTTTGCTTCTTTCCGATTTTACCGAATCTATTATTTTGGGTTCTATTTCCGCAGCCTTGGTGCCTTCCCGAACAGAATACTTGAAAACATGTATTCGGGAGAATTTTATTTGTCTCACAAATTCCAGGGTCTCATTGAATTCCTCGTCGCTTTCTCCGGGAAAACCCACAATTATATCTGTTGTGATTCCCGCACCAGGCATGAATTTTCTTATTAAATCCACCTTGTTTTTATATTCATCCCCGGTATATCTTCTGTTCATCCTCTTTAAAACACTATCGCTGCCGCTTTGGAGGGATAGATGAAAATGGTCGCAGGTCTTGTCCAAGTCTGCATATCTTTTCATGAAATCTTCATTTATCAGGTTGGGCTCTATGGACCCAAGCCTGATTCTTTCAATTCCTTCTATTTTATTTATATCTTCTATCAAATCAATGAGATAATACTTTTCTTTAAGGTCCTTTCCATAAGAGGATATGTGTATTCCGTTCAGTACGACTTCTTTATAGCCGCTTTTTGCTATTCTTGTTACTTCCTTTATGATATCTTCATGATTCCTGCTTCTTACGGGTCCTCTGACATAAGGAATGATGCAGTAGGAGCAAAACTGACTGCAGCCGTCCTGAATCTTTATATTAGCCCGGGTCTTATCATGAAGGGTACTTATCTTTAACTCTTCGAAGCTTTCCCTGCTTTTAAATTCTTCGATAGCATAAGTTTGTTCAGTGTTATTAAGCTTATCTTTAATGATTCTTCCTATATTACCTTTATGCTTTGTCCCGATAATTATGTCTGCTGCTGTTTCTTTATTGATTTTTTCGGAATTCAACTGGACGCTGCAGCCTACCGCAACCACTAAAGCATCAGGATTTATTCTTTTTGCCTTGTTTATAAACTGCCTGGATTTTCTTTCGCTTTCCTTGGTGACTGCACAAGTGTTGATGATATATATGTCGCTGATTTCATCGGGAGGAAGAACTTTAAATCCTTCAGCCTCCAAAACTTCAGTCATAGCTTCTGTTTCGTACTGGTTTACCTTGCAGCCCAAGGTGATGAAAGAAACAGTATATTCTTTTTTTGTATCCTTATTCATTGTTGCTCCTTGAGGTAAATTTCTTGGATGATAATAACACAGATAAATAATTAGGTCAACCTGTAAAATAAGAGAAAAAAGATGACACTACCCCCGTCCCCTTGTCATCCCCTTGTCATAAAAACAAGTTCAGAGAAGTCTGAACTTGTTAAAAGGCATTTTCTATGTGGTTTAGTTCCCTGCTATCCAAAATAATTTCAATGACGTCAAACTGGCAGGGGTAATCGTCCTTTTCTTTGAGCATGAAATAGTATTTGGCCGCACTCCTCAGCTTTTTTTGTTTGGCAGGAGTCACTGCTTCCCTGGGATAGCCGTGCTCTGTATTTTTCCGCCCCTTTACCTCAACGAAGTGGAGCCTGCCGTCTTTTTGGCCAATAATATCTATTTCTCCAAACCTGCTTGCAAAGTTTACCTCCAATATTTTATATCCCTTGGCGAGCAAGTATTCTTCAGCGATTTTTTCATATTTAAAGCCTTTGTTTTTATTATACATGGTATCTGAACTTAGTTATTTCTTTAAGGTGCCTAAGATTCCTCTTATAAGCGACCGTCCCACTTCTCTCCCTATTGCACTCATAGCCGAATTAGTTACCCTTTCCACGGAGGTCAAACGGTTGGTTGACTTTTTCATGGTTTTTTCCAACTCTTTTCGCTGTCTTTCCCTCTCTCTTTCTTCCGCTTTAAGCCTTTTTTCCTCTTCCTTAAGCCTCTTTTCTTCTTCCTTGGCTTCCATCTTGAGGCGTTTTTCTTCTTCTAATCTCTGAAGTTCAAGGAGGTCTTCCTCCCGTTTTCTTTCAGCCCTTTCCGTAAGCATCTCATAAGCTGATTCCCTGTCAATGGCCTTGTAATATTTCTTATAGGCAGGAGTGGTTACAATTATTTGATTTCTCAGCATATCGTCTATTGTTCCAAACTGGCTCTGAGGTGGAAGAATGAATGCCCGTTCAACCACGGAGGGTATGCCTTTTTCATCAAGGCATGAAATCAGAGCCTCACCTGTTCCAAGCTGGGTTATTGCTTCCACTGTATCAAATTCAGGATTTTCGCGGAAGGTTTCCGCTGCCGTAACCACCTTTTTCCTTTCAGCAGGTGTATATGCCCTCAAGGCATGCTGAATCCTGTTTCCTAACTGGCCCAAAATATCATTAGGCACATCCGCCGGATTTTGTGTTACGAAATAAACCCCTACTCCCTTGGACCGAATTAAACGAACCACCAATTCAATTTTATCAAGGAGCTGTTTGGGAGCATCTTCGAAAAGAAGGTGGGCTTCGTCAAAGAAGAATACCATTTTAGGCTTGTCCAAATCTCCTTCTTCAGGAAGGTTTTCATATAATTCCGAAAGCATCCATAACAAAAATGTAGAATATAACAAGGGATTTAAGAATAATTTTGCACAGTGGAGAACATTTATTATTCCTCTTCCGTCAGAACTTGTTTTTATCCAGTCCATGATATCAAGTTCAGGCTCTCCGAAGAAAAAGTCACCCCCTTGGTCTTCTAAGGTCAGCAGGCTCCTTAGAATAGCACCTATGCTTTGAGATGATATGTTGCCGTATTTCATCCTGAAATCACCGGCATTATCACCCACATAGCGAACCATTGCCCGCAAATCCTTCAAGTCCAAAAGCAAGAGCCCTTTTTCGTCCGCCACCCTGAATACAATGCTCAAGACACCTGCCTGGGTTTCATTTAAATCTAATATTCTTGAAAGCATCAAGGGTCCCATTTCAGTAACGGTTGTCCTTACCGGTATACCGCCTTCCCCGTAGACATCCCAAAACTGGACGGGGAATCCCTTGTAAGAAAAATTTTCTATTCCGAAACGTCCTATTCTTTCCCTCATGTTTTCATTATCAGTACCGGCAATAGCTATACTTGCCAGGTCTCCCTTGATATCGGCGATAAAAACAGGAACGCCCATATCGCTGAAAGACTCGGACAATACTTTTAAGGTAATTGTTTTTCCCGTGCCTGTGGCTCCTGCCACCAGGCCGTGCCTGTTAGCCATCTTAGGCTCTAAATATACCCTTTTGTCACTTTTACCAATCCAAATTTTATTATCGGCAAACATCCTATTCTCCCCTTTTATATATTATCTGCTTCCTTTGTCATATGGAATTCCTTCCGCTCTCGGTGCCTGTGAGTTCTTAGAAGAGAAGGTCAACACAATCAAGGTTGCTATATATGGAATCATCTTATAGACTTCGTTTGAAATAGGCAGCCCCTTTAGGAAGGGAATCCCCGAGTAAGCTGATGCAAAAGTCTTCATTATCCCAAAGAAAAATGCTGCTGCAAACACCTTATTTGTTCTCCATTGGCCGAAGATTAGTACTGCTAATGCCAAGAAACCATAACCGGCTACAGTTGCATTAAAGTTTGTACTTGTGGGCACTACAAAGGTAAGCCCCCCTATTCCTGCTAAAATGCCTGAAATAATTACGCCCGCATACCTTATCCGGTAAACATTTATACCCACTGAATCTGCAGCCTGGGGATGTTCCCCGCAGGCCCTGAGCCTCAAGCCGAACCTGGTATGGTTAATCACAAACCATGAAATCAGGGCGATAAAAAGTCCTATATAGGTGGTGATGTAAGCGTTCTTAAAGAGAATGGGACCTAATATGGGGATGTCGCCTAATATAGGAACACTCCTTATATAAAAGGTGTCCATGAATTGAATTTGCTGAACTCCCTGAAGCATTCTGGCCGTATATATGGCAAAGGCAGGAGCAAACATGTTTAAGGCTGTTCCGCTTATGGTCTGGTCTGCTTTTAAATTAATCGATGCAAAAGCATGAAAGAGTGAAAATAAGGCACCCGACAAGGCTGCTACCAAAACAGCCAAAATTAAAAGGCCTTGTCCGGTCATTGTATTCTGATAGATATTAATAAATCCGATTCCAAAGAAGGCCCCCACTATCATTATTCCTTCCAGGGCAATGTTTACAACACCGCTTCTTTCAGCGAACATTCCGCCTAAAGCAACTACCAAAAGAGGAATTGCAAAATACATTGTTTGCTGTGCTATAAAATAAACCGTACTCATATCTTATCCTCCCCATGGCCTCTTTTATCTTCCGCTCCACCCATATCAGAGGTGTCATTAGCTTGAGAAATCATTGCCGGTTCAATACCGCTTGTATCAGTATCTATAACAGGCTTGGTAACAAACCTGCTGATTATTTGTTTAAATAATAAGGCAAAAGCTCCGCAGTAAATAATTACCGATATTATCATATCTATGATTTCAGGTACGAAATTGTAAAGCTGGATGTTAAATCCCCCCACCTCTAAATGGGCTATGAATAAACCTGCAAGAAAAATCCCTATAGGGTGGGACATGCCTAAGAGGGCTACGGAAATACCGCTGAATCCTTCCGGCGCTAATTCATCCAATACATGTATATATTTGCCTGAGCCCGAAAGATATAAGAGTCCTCCCCCCAAACCGGACAGGGCACCTGCTATTACCATTGACAATATTATGCTTTTCTTTTCGTTGATTCCGGCATACCTGCTGGCCTCCCTGTTGCTTCCGCAGGCTTTTAATTCGTATCCGAAGGTAGTTTTATGCAGTATTATATAGATTGCTATTACGGCTATGATTACTATGAATATTCCGATGCTGACATTGCTTGTATTAAAAAGTTTATCCATGCCTGCCTTGGGCAGGACTGCGCTCTTTAAGACAGGTTTTGTCTGGTTTTTCAAAGAATCATACACTGTCTTCACTATGGCCATATTAACTAAGTACATCCCTATATAATTCATCATTATGGATGTTATGACTACATTTACATTGAAAAAAGCATTCAGTATACCGGGTACAGAGCCCCAGACAGCTCCTGCGACCATGGCACCCAACAAGGCAACAAGCCAGTGTATCTCTTCGGGAACGAAGGACCACTTGATCCCTATATAAATTGCAACAAAAGCACCCATTTTGAACTGACCCGATGCTCCTATATTGAACAGGCCCGTTTTAAAAGCAAAGCCTACGGATAAACCGGTCATTATTATGGGTATGGCAAAATATATGACCTGGGCCAAACCCCTGGACCCATCTTCAAAACCTCCCTTTAATATCATTACAAAAGCAGGAAAGGCATCTTGTGAATTACTCACCAGCAATATGATCAGACCAACAAGGAGTCCTGCGGCAATAGCTGACAGGGATGATAAAAAAGAGGTAATCCCTTCATACTGAAACAGTTTAGTTCTCATATCCACCACTCCTTTTTGATCCGGCCATATAAAGGCCCAATTCTTCTACCGTAATTTCTTTTGGGTTTAAATCTCCCACAATTTCTCCCTCGTAGATCACCAAGATCCTATCGCTTATATCCATTACCTCATCAAGCTCCAAGGATACCAAAAGCACCGCTTTTCCCTGGTCCCTCTGAGCTACCAGCTGCTTATGAATGTATTCCGTAGCTCCTATATCCAATCCCCTGGTGGGCTGAACAGCAATTACAATATCAGGATCCCTGTCAAGCTCCCTGGCAACTATAAGCTTTTGCTGGTTTCCGCCGGACATGTTTCTCACTATTGAATCTTCATCCCTGGGACTTCTTATATCGTATTGTTTAATTAACTTTCTGGCATATTCCGCTACGGCATTAAACTTTATAAATCCTTTATTTTGAAAACGGGGCTCAAAATAGGTTTGCAAAACCGCGTTTTGTTGAAGGTTAAAATCCAAAACCAGCCCGTGTTTATGCCTGTCCTCAGGTATGTGGGACATGCCGTCCAGGCTTTTCTTCCTTACCGATTCCCTGGTTATATCCTTGCCCTTTATTAATACTCGGCCTTCCTGTATGGGCATTAGTCCTGTTATACCGTAAACCAGCTCGGATTGACCATTGCCGTCAATCCCGGCTATGCAGAGAATTTCTCCCCCTTTTACGGCAAAGGAGACGTTATTTACCATGTTTTTCTTGGAATTTTTGGCCTTTATTGTAAGATTTTCAACCTCTAAAACCGCTTCCCCCGTTTTGATATCTTTCTTCTCTATGTTAAAACTTATTTTTCGTCCCACCATCATTTCTGACATTTGTTCTTTACTGGTTGTTTCTACGTCAACGGTTCCGATGTATTTTCCCTTTCTCAAAACCGTGCACCTGTCGGCTACCGCTTTAATTTCATTTAATTTATGGGAGATGAAAATAATTGATTTTCCTTCCTTAACCAATTCCTTCATTATCTTCATCAGTTCTTCTATTTCCTGTGGCGTTAAAACAGCCGTAGGCTCATCAAAAATCAATATTTCGCTGTCAGAATACAGCATCTTGAGTATTTCAACCCTCTGCTGCATACCAACGGTAATATCCGATATGTAGGCATCCGGGTCTATTCTTAACTTATAACGCTCACTGAGTTCAATAACTTTTTTTCTTGCCTCGTCCTTCTTAATGACACCCATTTTTACGGTTTCCCTGCCTAAGATGATGCTTTCAAGCACGGTAAAATTATGAACCAATTTGAAGTGCTGGTGTACCATGCCGATTTTCAAAGAGCTTGCATCATTGGGGTTGTTTATTTTAACGGGTTTTTCGTTAATTCTTATACTGCCCTTTTCTGCTTGATATAAACCGAACAAGATGCTCATCAAGGTAGATTTGCCGGCTCCGTTCTCTCCTAAGAGGGCATGAACTTCCCCTTTTCTCACCTTAAAGGTTACATCATCAAGAGCTTTAAAATTACCGAATATTTTGGTAATATTGTTCATTTCAACAACGTATTCCATCTAACCACCGCCATCTACTGATATGGAAAACAGGGACACACCTCTAATATAGGATTTCCTATGATAGTAAGAGGGTGTCCCAAATCAAAACAATATCCTAATTAATAACTTCTACCTCAACCTTGCTTACCGGAATATCTGCAGCTGTTACTTCTTCTGCGGGTTTTCCTGCATCTTCAACAACATCTGAATCATTCATTATTTCTATTTCTTTTGCAACTATTTTAGCGTAGATTGCATCATAGTCAGCTTGTGTGAAGTTTTCGAACCTTGAATTTTCCATAGGTAATTGAACACCTTCAACTGTAGCATCCAATGAAACCGAAGTTCCTCCCGGGAAGTTTCCTGCATAATATGCTGCTAAAGCATCATACACGGATTTTGAAAGGTTCTTCATTGATGAAGTTATTACTGTCTCAGATTCTGCCGATTGGTCAACGTCAACACCGATTACCTTCGTTCCTGCTGCTTCTGCTGCCTTCATAACCGAGTTACCTACGGCACCGCCGCATGCAAATATAACTTCGGTACCTTCATTGTACCATGAAGAAGCCTTTGCCTGGTTTTCAGGAGTAGCATTAAAGTTTCCTACATAGGTGTATTTGACCTGTACAGGATCTGTCAACCCAATTTCATGGGCTGCATATTCAGCACCCTGAACAAATCCGTATCCGAAACGAACAACTGCCGGAACAGCCATACCGCCCATAAACCCTAACTTGGTATAACCTTCTTTCACTATGCTGTAGCCTGCTAAGAAACCTGCTTCTTCTTCAGCATAGAATATGGAATAGGTGTTGTCGGCAATTTCAATATTGTAGTCACCTGCATGGGGTGCCCCGTCAAGAATCACAAACTTTACATCCGGATACATTGTTTGTGCTGTATGAATCGGCACTTCAAACAAGAATCCGGGGCATACAATAACCTTTGCTCCGGCTTTTACCGCTAAAGCGATCGAGTCAAGATAAGCAGTGTCCGATTGCTCAGCCGGCTGATAGTATTTATATGTAATGTTATTTTCCTTAGCGTAAGCTTCTACGCCTTCCCAAGCG
Source organism: Tissierellia bacterium (assembly GCA_012520455.1). GTDB lineage: Bacteria > Bacillota > Clostridia > Tissierellales > Sedimentibacteraceae > Sedimentibacter. Next base: position 20,167 of record JAAYOE010000037.1, on the reverse strand, counting down.
CCTTGGTTAAATGATTTGTCGTCAATTGTTCCAACGTCAGTGATCAAGGCTAACTCAAAAACATTAGCTGCAGGCTCTTCCGGTGTTTCAGGCTCTTCCGGCGTTTCAGGTGTTTCCGGTTCTTCCTGTGGTGCCGGTTCATTTTTTGCACATGCCGAAAAAGCAAAAATCATCAGGAAAACAAGTACAACAACAGCCAACCTTCTCCATAGTTTCATGATATTAATTCCTCCATTTTTTTAATAATATTATATAAATAAACGCTAAGCGTTATTTATCAATTTTACGGCCGAAGAGGTTCCTAATCTTGAGCAGCCTGCTTCGATGAAAGCTTCCATATCCTCTATGGTCCGAATTCCGCCGGAAGCTTTGATTTTCACATTTGGTCCTAAATGTTTTTTGAAGAGGTCAATATCCTCCATCGTGGCCCCTCCGGTCCCAAAACCGGTTGAAGTCTTGATATAATCAGCACCGGCATTTGTCACTGCATGACACATTTCGATTTTTTCTTCTGTCGTCAAATAACAGGTTTCAATTATGACCTTTAATATATGATTTCCTATGGTTTCTTTAATTTTGCGGATTTCATCTTCCACTTTTTTATAATCTTTGTTTTTAACATCAGTAATATTTATGACCATGTCAATTTCATTGGCACCGTCTTTTAAAGCTAATATGCATTCTTCTAGCTTTGCTCCGCAAGTGGAATATCCTAAAGGAAAGCCCACAACAGTACAAATATTTACCCTTTCCCCATATGTATCATGGACTCTTTTTATGTAATTGGGAGGTATGCATACGGATGCTGTTTGATACCTTATTGCTTCATCGCATAAGATACCTATGTCCTCCCAGGTGGCATAGGGTTTTAATAATGTGTGGTCAACATATTTCAAGATTTCCGAATGGTCCATACCTGCCTCCATCACTTTTTTATAGAATAAGTTTAGCACAAAATCAGTAATTCGTCAATTAAATAACTTCGGCACCCCAGGTCTTAAAAGGGCACCAAAACCTCTTTTCCTATTGAGAAAAAGTATAAATAAGCTTCCTTAACCCTTAAGCCGGTGAGTTTTTCCACGGCTTCCCTGTACAAAAGCACCTGGTCCCGGTATTCTTCCGTAAGCTTGTTGATTTGAGAGCATATATTAGCTCTTTCATCGATTCTGTCAGTTTTGTAATCAAGGATTACGGCTTCCCCGTCCTCTATAAAATAGCAGTCTATTATTCCCTGCACGAGAATCAAATCTTCTTCGCTAAGGGCCTCCATCACTTCCTTGGCATGCTTTTTTAATACAAAGGGAGCTTCCCTGTAAACACAATTTGAATTGATAATTCTCCTGCCTAAGTCCTTCTTGAAGAAATCTTCGATTTTTTCCGCATAGGTGTTAATGGCTATATCTGCCTCGGCTTCTGTGAGGAGCTTCTTTTCTTTCATTTGATTTATGGTCTTTATTATGGATGGTTTCTTCAAGTCCCCCCTCAAATTCAGGTGCTCCATTACAAAGTGGAGGAGGGTTCCCACTTCTGCCCCCTTGATGTCCTTATCTATAATAAATCTTTCGTCCCTATCATCATATTTAAAAACATCCACCAAGGTTGGAATATGATATCGCAATTTTGTAAATTCCTTGCTTCCCAAATTCTTAAGCTCAGTGACGGAAAGCTTTGCAGGTATGTGCACGGAAGCCCCATGAGGATATTTAAAGCTCAACCGCCTGTCTATCTCCCGGCAATGAGGGCTGTTTTCTTTCTTTTTAAAATCCTTCATCCCTGCTATTTTGCTTATTTTTGTGTCTGTTTCTTCCTTAGCGTTTAAACTTAAGTCATAGGGCCTTATCATATTCAAATTCCAGTTTTTCCATCGGCCCTCTTTCATTATTTCATTGAATTTATCAAAGCTTGTCCTTTCAAACAGACAGCCGCAAATCCAATCCATGTATGAAAGGCCCTTGTAGACTGCATATTTGGAATAACCCCTCCTCCAATTAGGGTGCTTATTTTCTAACTTGCTTACTGTCCCCGCCATAATTAACCTGTCTATGGGTCTTGTCATAGCAACATACAAAACCCGCATCTCTTCAGAAATATTTTCTTTTTTAATTTTCAGCCTAATAGCAGTTCGGGCCAATGTTTCTCTTTCTGTTCTTTCATCAACATTGACATACTTAGGGGCAATTCCGTAATCCTTGTGAAGGAGTATTTTATTTTTTGTATCCTGAAGATTAAACTGCTTGTTGAGACCGCAAATAAGAACTACGGGAAATTCCAAGCCCTTGGACTTATGAATTGACATCAGCCTCACTACATTGTCCTTTTCCCCCAAGGTTTTGGCTTGTCCCCTGTCTTCCGAGCCTTTGGCCAGTTTTTCCACGTACCTTAGGAACTTAAACAAACCCCTCATTGATGTCTTGTCATAATCGGAGGCCAAATCGGCCAACATCCTCAGGTTGGCCTGCCTTACTTTCCCGTTTGGGAGGGCTCCGGCAAAATTGTAGTAATTGGTTTCCGTCAATATATCCCATATTAAATCATTGAGGTGCATATACCTGCTTCTGTAATTCCAGTCATAAATCTTATCCATGAAGCTTTTTAATCTTTGAGCCAAGTCGGAAGCTTCCCCGCCTTCACAGGCTGAGCGAATATACTTATTCAGGGCTTGTGTGAAATATTTTTCTTCGGGATGACTCAGCCTTATTTCCAATAATTCTTCCGTTGTAAAATTGCCTAAGGGAGATCTCATAACACTTAAAAGGGGTATATCCTGCCTGGTGTTGTCGATGAGTTTAAGTAAATTCAGGATAATTTTTACTTCTAAGGTTTCATAGAATCCCTTGCCTCCGTCGTAATAAAATGGAATCCCTTCCCTGTTAAACCTATCTTCAAATATGCCTGCCCAGCCGGCAACAGACCTTAACAAAATCACAATATCCCTGTATTCTGTTTTCCTGGCCTCCCCTTTTCCGGAAGTGTAGATTTCTTCCTTCACCAGGTCCTTTATTCTCTGTGCTGCAAACAAGGCTTCAAGTTCAGCCGTCTCCATGGATTCGATTTCCAGGTCCGCCTCACTTTTTAAATCTTCATCCCTTGTCTCTTCATCCTTATTGCTATTAAGGTCTTCCCGGTGAGAATTTTTATGGATGATATTCAATTCCACCGGAACAGAGCCCGGAAAATCGCTTCCCGTATTCAAGGCAGCTTTTTCATCATAATCAACTTCCCCCAACTCCCTTGTCATAATCTTGCCGAATATGAAATTAACAGCCTTTAATATTTCATCCCTGCTTCTGAAGTTCTTGTTCAAATCAATCGCCCTGTTTGCTTTCTTTCCGCCGGGGGCTTCAATGTCTTCCTTAAAGGCACGATACTTGGAATTAAATATGCCGGGGTCTGCTAATCTGAACCTGTATATGCTCTGCTTGACATCACCCACCATAAACAAATTGTCTTCTCTCTTGATTTGATTTATGATAGCTTCCTGCAGACCGTTGGAATCCTGGTATTCGTCTATGAATATGTATTTGTATTTCTTCCTGTAGTATGAGGCAGTTTCTGGATTTCTGAGTATTTTTAAGGCCAAATGCTCCAAATCATTAAAATCAACCAAGGAGTTTTCCTTCTTTTTTTCCTTGTAATACTCATCTGTTTTGATTATTAAATCCCGCAAGGCGGTCATGGTGCCGTACATTTCTCTAATTTCCCGGGCATACCTGTCATAATCCAAGTCATGAGGAAGATCATTCTTGATTGAATCAATAATTGACTTGTATTTGATCCTTAGGCTCCTGTTATTTTTTGACCCCCCCACTTCGACTTGCTTTTCCACATCCACTTCCGGATGGTCCTTTTCTCTGAAAGGAGGGGCTTTTGGTGCCTTAAACTCCTTTACGGCCCTCATGAATTCTCCCATATCGGTCTCTAAAAGACCTATGAGGCCGTCAACCAAGTCCATATCCTTTTGCAGGGTTTCCATATAAAGGCCGGGACCGTGAGGTTCAAGACATATTTCAATTGCTGTTCGGATATAATCCTTGGCCCCATCCAGCAAGAGTAAAAAATAGCTTTTTATTTCATCAAGCCAGTTTGAATTTTGAAGCTCTTCTCCCCTTATATTCAGTTTCTCGACACTATCCCAGAGCCAGGGGAAAGGATCGGGAAAACTTAAAATAAATCTGTAAAGGGTTAAAATAATCCGGCTGAGGTCTTCATCCCCCCTGTTCCCCGTAAACCCTTCAACCAATTTTCTGAAAGAATCATTATCATTGATTTTCTCATATTCTTCTTCTAAGGCTTCATCTATGGCTTCCTGCAAAAGTATGGTCAATTCGCTTTGGTCCCCTACCCTGAAATCCGGGTCAACATCGGCCAAATGGAAGTTTTTCTTTACAAGATCCATGCAGAAGGAGTCAATCGTAGTGATCATTGCTCGGTTTATGAGGGATAATTGCCTTCTTAAATGATTTACATTTCCTTCCTTGGCCTGAGCTGCCTTCATCAGTGATTTTTGTATCCTTTGCTTCATCCCAGCCGCTGCTGCCTTTGTGAAGGTGAGAACCAAAAACTTATCTATGTCTTCACCCTTTTTTATAAGCTCAATTATCCTCTCCACCATTACGGCAGTTTTCCCCGAGCCTGCCGCGGCTGAAACCAAGATATTGGAATTCCTTAAACCTATGATTTGCTTTTGTTCTTCAGTCCAGTTCATCTTGCCTCTCCTTCCTCCCCTGGTCTTGAATGTTCCTGTCCCTCTTCAAAATATAGAGGCCCTTTTCCGATTAATCTGAACCTGTTTCCCAAGGACCTGTCAAACTGGCAAATGCTAATATATTCGCAGTAGGTGCAGGGGGTTTTGCCGTCGGTTTTTTTGTATGGCTCAATGTTTATATTCCCTTCCAAAATACTCTTTGTCATCTCTGTGCATTTTTTATAAACCATATCCATCAATTCATTAAATGCTTCTTCACTTAAGGCCTTGGTCCTGGCTTCATAAAATTCCCCGTCCTTTTTAAGCCCGGCAGGTATGACACTTGATGTGGAGCTTATATTTTTATCCATAAACTTTATTAGCTCCTTATCTTTTAAGACATAGCCCTTGAGTCTTAATTCCTTGAATATTTCTTCTTCCGGGTCCTTTCCCTTATTGTCGTCCTTATATAGGGGGTCATTTATATAATAGTAAAACAAGCCCCCCACATGGGGTTTTTTGCCGAACAAGACTTCTCCCCTGTCGATTAAAGCTTTCAGGTACATGAACAACTGAACCTGTATCCCCTCTTTGGCATCGTCCAAATCAAGATCCTTGGGTGAAGATTTATAATCTATTATGCTGACATATATATTCCCCTTATTTTCAAAGACATCTACCCTGTCTATTTTTCCCCTGAGTTTTAATACTTCCTTAATCTTATCGGTTTCCACCCCTATTTCGATGGGGGGTAAACAAAGGCCCTTTTCCGCCTTTTCGTCCTTAAAATCCTCCGGGCCGATTTGAAGCTCCGTGTACCCGGGTCTGAAGTCACTTGAATTTAATTGTCTTACAAGGGTCCGGCAGGTTCTTTTCATAACCCTTTTTATTTTTTCCTTCATGTATTTATTCCTGTGATTTGCCTCAAGGGCAGTTACTTTATCTGCCTGGTCCGATAAAACATCTTCGGTTATTTTTGCTGCTTCTTCTTCCGCCCTAGCCCCGTCAATCAAGCTGATATCCTTGTATTCTTCTTTTACCTTATCAATGAATTTTTCCACCACCGAGTGATATATATTGCCTAAATCGTAAAACTCTATTTTTTGAACAGGCCTTTCCTTTGGTCTTAACACATTTTCCAAAAAATATCTAAAGCCGCATTCAGCATAGGTTTCAAGCTTTGAAACCGTCATTGTCATATTGTTTTCATAGATGGTTTTTACCATGTCCGGCTCCAAGGCCTTCACGGAATTCTTATATTGCAAAGCTTTATTTATGATATTGAAATTTTCCCTGTCATTCTTTTCATACCATGCGTAAACATCCTTCCAAAGGTTGTCGGTTTCATAACCGTCAATGTAATCCCTCATCCTTGCCACTAAGTAATCATAGGTCCCCCCGCAGTTTGAAACAAACTCCAACTCATCCCCCATACTCAGGTCTGAGCCCTCCTTAACCCTGACGAAAACCCTTTTCAATATGTCAAGGTACAAGGATGGCTGCAAGCTTTCTCCTGTTGCCAGTCCTAAGGGATAGGATACTGATAAAGTGTGGCCGGGGGATGAAAAGAGCTTGTAAAGCATGTGCTTTTCTTTAAAAGTTTCGTGGTCTCCCCCTTTAGTCAGCTTGACATCATTTTTAAGGAGAAGGTCTCTTTCTTCATTCAAAAGCAAACCCTTCTCGGTATTCTTAGAGTCTAAATTTGCTGCATTTGCCCCTAATAAGAAGAGGGCCTTGGGCTTGGTAACAGCAATCCTGTCAATTTCCCCCACTTCGACCTTGTCTATTGCAGGGGGAATTATGCTAATCTCAACTTCAGCAAGGCCTGCTTCCAGGATCTTTCTGTATTCTTTGATAGAAATCTCCGTGTCCTGGCCGACCAACAAAAGCTGTTCAAAGATTTCCATGGTATAGTTCCAGCACTGGGAATACTCACTGGCTTCCTCAAATTTGCGGATGGCATTAAAGCCTTTGACAGCCTTGTCCATCTTTTCTTTTATCTTGTGCCTGTCTAAAAATTTAAATATTAGTCTGGTAATCTCATTGACGGTTTTAAGCTTGTGGACTTCTTTTCTGGCAGCTTCGAAATCACCGGCAAATAACCTTCTGTATTCTTCAATATCGTAATTATCATATTCATTTGTTGTGAATTCCTTAAACCATTTTTCTCCCTCGATGCCGTAACGGAGGGCATAGTTTTCCAAGCAATGGACCTGGTTGATACTCAGAGGGGAAAAACCTGTTTTTAAATATTCAAAAACATGGTCGTGTTTAAATTTCCAAATAAAGATATCTAATATGGAAAGGATGTACTTGCTCAGCGGATTGTTTAAAATATCCCTTTTTACATCTAAGAAGCAGGGTATTTCATATTGGGCAAATACCCTTTTAACATTCCTTTCATAGGTATCCATACTCCCGACGGCAACCTTTATATCTCTCCACCTGTAACCCTTATCCCGAACCAGGGATATTATTTTGGCTGCTGTTCTTTGGGTTTCCGTGTAGGGATTCAAGGAAGAGTAAATGGCAATATTATCCGTGTCATCCTTGTATTCTTCAATATTCAAGGCAAAAATATTTTTTTCAATTGCCTTAATTTCCGGTGAAGAAGACTTGTTTTGTTTCAAGGCTACAATTTCTATATCCTCATCCAGGTTTTTCAGCCTGAGATAGGTGTCATGGATTATTTTAAAGGCTTCGTAGTAATCCTTATCTTCCGGCTCATCCAAATATGAGGAGTCAATATTTAAGGAAAGGGTCACGGACTTGGAAAAATCACAAAGGGCTTTTATAACCCCCAGTCTTTGGCGGTTAAAGCTTTCAAATCCGTCTATCCATATCTTTGAGTTCCTTATGTAGGCTGATTCCTTAATTAAAGAAATAAAAAGATTGGTTTTATCCTCCTCGTCAAAATATTTGCCCTGAGTTCTTTTGACAAATTCGGAATAAATCAATTCAATGTCAGAAATTTTGCGCTTTAAGAGCTCATCTTCCACCTTTGCTCCGGCTGTATTTAAGGATGGACCATCCACCAAATTTTGCTTGAATTCAGCAACCAATTCTCCAAATTCTTTTAAAAACCCGGTCTGCCTGTATGAAGAGCCAAATATTTTGAGTTTATCCTTGTTCTCTTCAAATATCTGCTTAAGCAGCATAATTTTTCCAAAAACACTCATGTCAGGAAGCCTGAGTCCCCCCACTTCTTCCAATACCTTGTTTTCAAGCCTTTTAAAGCTTAATACTTCCACCTTTATAATGCCCGCCAGGTCATACTTTTGTATGATTTCGCTTTCGGCTTGATATGTCATAAGTTCAGGCACAAGAAGCAATAGCTTGTCTTTTGTTTCCTCGGCTGCTCTTATGATTTCATCATAAATATATGATGACTTCCCGGTGTTTGCCCTGCCTGCAATTATTCTTAAACTCATGATAACCCCCTTGGTCCTAAGGAATCTTCCCGACAAAAAAATAAGGCTTGTCCTGTTTATTTAACTAAATTATACAGGAAAGCTTCTTCCATTGCAATAATCATATCACCACCCTTATGAACCTTCAGGTTTCTGAATCATATTATGATTCAGGAGGGTTGTAAAATGAATAATCATTGCTATAATGCAGAAATAAGTATGCATGAATACAAAAAGACATTCACCTATAACAATACAGACATGCTGAAGCTGACAATTATATATCCGCAAATCAGCTTAAATGCTTCACAGGCAGAATATAAAATTAATTCTCAAATCAATATGGAGGTAAATGATTATAAGAGGTATGCCAAATACTTATATAAACAGGCAATAAAAGATTACATCCGGTCTCTGAATGAAGGTTTCCACTTTTGGGGATATGAGGCTTTTTTGGAATACTTCATAACATATAACCAAAACTGTTTTTTAAGCTTATATTTCGATAAGTATGAATTCACCGGAGGAGCCCACGGCTCCACCCTGAGAGCTTCCGATACCTGGGAATTATGCCTGGGACACCACCTGCCCCTAGGAAGTTTCTTCAAACCGGGTACGGATTACAAGCGTATCTTGACCGATGAAATCATAAGGCAGGCAGACCAGATACAGGAAAGACAAAAAATATATTTTGATGACTATAAGCCCTTGATTATCAAAAATTTTGACAAAAGCAGCTTTTATCTTTCACCGGAGGGGATAACAATTTACTATCAACAATACGACATTGCCCCTTACTCCAGCGGTATAGCAGAATTTACCATCCCTTATTCCATAATCGGATGGAGGCCAGATTGCTGAAAAAGTCTTATCCTTAGGGGCATGGAGGCTCTTGAGCCGGTGATTCTTCAATCATCCTGTTATGGTCTTTATGGCATAAGGCAGGCAGTTTACCAGGTCCCCGGCTTTAAGGGAATGCCGGCCTATGGACTCAGCCCCCAAATCGCCGGCTGCTCCATGTATATAGACTGCTGCTCTCAAAGCACTTTTAATTTCAATTCCCTGGCCTATAAAGGATGCAACTATCCCTGTCAAAACATCTCCGCTACCGGCTGTGGCCATTCCGGGATTTCCTGTGGTATTTATAAATACCTGACCCTCGGGACAGGAAATAAGGGTTCTTGGTCCCTTCAAGACCAAATAGACCCGGTATTCCGTAGAAAAACTCCTGGATTTTTCAATGATGTCGGTTTTTAGCCATTCAGTGTCCACCCCTGTCAATTTGGCCATTTCCCCGTAATGGGGAGTTAAAACAACCGGCTCCTTATGTCCCTTTAAATCTTTTAAATTTAGCTTGTTAATCCCTTCAGCATCTATAACCAAGGCTTGTTTGCAGTTTTTCAACAAATAGTCCAATATGACATCATAATAATCGATATTTGTACATCCGGAACCTGTAGCTACTGCATCTGAATAATCAATGATTTCTTTTTGAAGCTTGTCAAACAACTTGTCCTTGGCATCATATGTACATGTAATAGCTTCCAGGGACATAGCTTCAACCACCGGATAAATTTCATCGGGTATGAAGGCTTTAACAAGGCCGCTTCCGGACCTGAGGGCCGCATTGAGGTTTAATACGCAAGCCCCCGCCATGCCCTTTGAGCCGGAGACAAAGCCAACCTTGCCGTAGGTCCCCTTATGGGAATTCCTGCTTCTTTTTCTTAATACATTTTTGACATCATTTAACTCCGTTAAATGAACACCTGTATTTAAGTCTTTAATTTCAATTTCTTCTTCTATTCCCAAAATATAATTATCCAAATCTTTTAAGCTCATTCTCAGTCTCCGGAATTACTAAAATTTATTATAATGCACCCTGAATCTATCAAGGTCGTTTTCCGTGTATGCCTCTTTGTTTTCGTTCTTATGGCCAAGGGCTATTATACATAGTACTCCATACTTTTCGGGAATACTTAAGAGCCTCCTCACCTCATTTTCAGAACTGTCATTATCACTTACTCTATTTCTCATCTGTATCCAGACAGACCCCAGGCCCAGGTCCTCAGCCCTTAATTGTATATAGGAAGCCGCAATTGCCCCGTCTTCTACCCATACATCACTTTTTTCTCTGTCTCCGATAACAACTATAGCGCAGGGGGCGGTTTCAAGTCCCTTGGTACTCGTGTTTCTGCAATCCTTGAGCTTGAGGATTAAATCCTTTTCATCAACTACAATCAGTTCAACCCCTTTATTGCTTCTCGAAGTAGGTGCAAATAGGCCTGCTTTCACTAACTCTTGTATTTCTTCTTCAGTTAGTTTTACATCTTTAAAATTTCTTATGGACCTTCTCTTCATAATTAAATTTGACATATCAAATCCCATATCAACCCTCCGGATTTTTTCTGTATATTTTGTATTTTATAAATATAGTATATCTTATATGTCATGTTTGATTATACCATAAAAAAAGGATGGTTTACACTTATTTTTGTTTATATATAAAGGCTGCCCGGAATTATTTGTTCCGGGCAGCCTCTATTCAGCTTCATATATCAGGATGTTTTCATCCTTCTGTGACAAGAATATCTTCTCAACTTCATCGTCTATCAGGCTCTTGATATCATCCCATTCTATTTTGGCAGAAACGCTGCAATTTGAACTCAAGGCCCGGGGTACGGGCATGAGCTCACATGGTATATTCATTCTTTTGCATTTCCGGTCAAACTTTATAGCACCCGAATGGGTAAAAAACAATACATGATATACCATCTTACTTCCTTGCTTCTATCAGGAAGGTATCCCCTTGTTCACTTATGGCAACCCTATAGCCTGCGTTCTTTAAGAACCTTTCCACATTTCCCCTGGCAGTATTGTTGTCAACAATTATGTCCAGGCCTTCGGGATTCTCCTCCAATGATTTTTTTGTCATTAAAACCGGCTGAGGACAGCTCATGCCGCTTGTATCTATTTTTTTCATCATATTTCCTCCTATTCCACATTTACCTTCGATAAGCTTTGGCTGCCTTTCTTAACCAAATCTTCCGAATTCAAGTAAGAAATAAGGCCCAAAAATACAAAGCATATCAAGGCGGCGACTTTTCCGTTTGCAGTTACTCCGGCAGCGCTTGAAGCTAATCCGAAATTATGAGCAATAGCAGCTCCCACCAACAAACCCATTACGGTTATAACCGAGTCCGTATTGCCTTCTCCGGACAGGATTAATTGTCTCAGGGGACATCCTCCCAAGAGTACCGACCCCCATCCGACAATAGCCATGCCCAAGAAATTCCACAAACCGTCGGTATGAGCTATAGGCTGGTCGGCAAACCCTAATTTAAAGTATCCGAAGGCAAGGTTTCCGATAAAAGAGAATACTATTATGGCAATGAATCCTGACAAGAGATACATATCCTTGAAAAGAATCATGTCACGTGTTCCGCCAACCGTACACATCCTGGTCTTCTGGGCCAAGGCACCCACTATCAGTCCTGCGGCCAATGACATCCATAGGGGGGCATGCATTGAGCCCGGTCCCTTTTCGGAGAAAAAGATAAATGCAGGCGCAAGAAGAAGGAGAACCAAAGCTCCCACATTTACAACCGGGAAAATATAGCCTTCTATTTTAGTGATATTGTAGCTTCTTTTCAAGTTGAATCCTTTGTTGAGGAATATAACTCCGACATAAATTCCTGCCACGAAGCCTGCTAATCCCACCAAGGCATTTAAATCTCCACCTGCTATCCTTAATACCATTCTCAAGGGGCAGCCCAAGAATATCAAGGCTCCGATCATCACAACAATTCCTAAGACGAACCTGGTGAAGGGGGAAGATCCGCCCTTGGTTTGAAATTCTTTGTTTTTTAATGAAAGCAAGAATGCTCCCAATACCAGACCTATGACTTCAGGCCTTATGTACTGAACAACTTCTGCCCTGTGCATGCCGATCCCGCCTGCTATATCCCTTATGAAACAAGCTATGCAGAAGCCCATGTTTGCAGGATTACCGAAATAAACAAGAAGTACTGCTATTATTCCTACCGCTCCCCCTGCAATTATAATTCCTTTTTTGTCATTCATTTGAAAACCTCCTTCAAGTTTATTTATTAACAAGGAGATTATATTATGTAAAAATATTTAAAACAAGACCTATAGAATTTTCCAATACTTGAAGCTTCAACTATTAATTATTCTTATTTTAATTATAAAGCTCAGTGTTTTCAACAATTAAGAATTATTGCAAAAAAACATTCTTCCTTGTTTATTTAAATCATAATTGAATAAATATATATCATATGTTAAAATAATATTATTCCTGAAATGCGGAATTTTTCTATTTAGCCTGTTGGGAGGACAAAATCATGAAATATGTCTATATGGACAATGGCGCCACTTCATATCCGAAGGCCCCCGGTGTAGCGGAAAGGATGTCGGATTATCTTTTAAATATCGGAACAAATGTCAACCGGGGAGCTTACAGCTCGTCTTTTAAAGCTGAAAATACCGTATATGAAACCCGGGAACTCTTATGTGAACTCTTCTCATTCGACAAGCCGGAAAATGTGGTCTTTACCAAAAATATTACAGAAAGTTTAAATATAATTCTAAAATCCTTTTTAAAAGAGAATGATCACCTTATAGTATCTTCAATGGAACACAATGCCGTCATGAGACCCTTGAATACCCTCCATAAGGTTGAATACACCAAGGTCTTATGCAGCGATACGGGGGAGCTGGCCATTGAAGATGTTGAAAAAGCCATAAGGGATAATACTAAGGCCATAATCATGACCCATGCTTCAAATGTTTGCGGTACCATCTTAGATTTGGAGAAGGTCGGACAAGTTTGTAAAAAACATGGTCTCTTTTTCATAATCGACAGCGCTCAAACGGCTGGATTTTTGGACATGGACTTCCATGGTTTAAATGCCGATGCCATTGGTTTTACCGGCCATAAGAGTCTGCTGGGTCCCCAGGGCATAGGCGGATTTATCATTAATGACAGAATCAACAGCCAAATGACAACCTTCATTGAAGGCGGTACGGGAAGCTTATCGGATGCCGAAATCCAGCCCGACTATATGCCTGATAAGTTTGAAGCCGGCACCTTGAATATTCCGGGCATTTTCGGACTTAATGCCTCCTTGAAATATTTGTTGAATTATGGGGTTAAAGATATCCGGGACAAGGAAATACTTCTCATGAATAGATTTTTAGAGGGTTTGAATGATATCAAAAATATTAAGCTTATAGGCAAAAACACCTGTGAAGGAAGGACAGGCATATTTTCCATCGACTTTATCAATAATGATAACGGTCTTGTCTCATATGAGCTCAGCAAGGAATATGGCATCATGACAAGAAGCGGTATGCATTGCGCCCCTTCCGCCCATAAAACATTGGGAACCTTCCCCAAGGGAACCGTGCGTTTTTCCCTGAGCCATTTTACAAGCATTGAAGATATTGACTATACAATAGATTGCATTTATAAAACAGCTGTTAAATAATCCCCCTATCATAAAGGAAGGTAGTTATGGAATTCAATCAATTGGAGAGCTTTATAAAAGTAGTGAAATTTAAAAGTTTTTCCTTGGCTGCAAAAGAACTGTACACAACTCAGCCTACGGTAAGCAATAATATCAAGAACTTGGAAAAGGAACTGAATACTACTCTTTTGGACAGAAACAGCAAAACAATAAGCCTGACTGATTCCGGTAAGCTCTTTTACAAGTATGCCGTCGAGCTTGTTAACATCAGGGACAAGGCAAAGTTTGCCATAGCAGACCATGACTGCAAGGTTGAAGGTGTAATAGAAATATGCGCCAGCTCCATACCGGAAGAGTATATTTTGCCTTATGTAATTAAAGATTTCTCAAAAAAATATCCCAAGGTTTTATTCTCCGTAACCCATAAGGATTCAAGAAAGGTAATTGACTCTATTTTAGAAGGAAAGCTGAACTACGGAATCGTAGGTGCAAAGTATTATTCCGAAGTCTTGGAATACATAGATTTTTATGAGGATGAAATAGTATTGTGCCTTCCCGAGGGGGAAAGAAACCCCTGGTCCGACAAGGACCTCTTAGATATAAAAACCTTGTTTTCGGAAAAGTTCATATTCAGAAAGCCCGGCTCCGGAACCAGGCGGTTAATTGAAGAAAGACTTTCGGAGAAGGGCATCGACTTGGATGATTTAAACATAATTTCTTATATTGACAGCAATGAAATGATTAAAAAAATGGTTGAGCTCGGATTAGGCATAAGCTTTATGTCAAAAATAGCAGTTAAAAACGAATGTGATTTAAAGCTTATTAAGACACTGAGAATAAAAGACCTGGATTTAAGGCGAAACTTTTACTTTGTTTACAACAAAAACAGGACCCTGCCGCCTTTGGTGGAGGCCTTCAAAGATTTCTTAATATCATGGAAATATTAGAGAATAGGAAGTGAATATATGTCATCAGATGAAATAAAGCTGACCCAAATGACTCAAAGCGCAGGCTGAGCAGCTAAGATAGGGCCTGACCTCCTGGCACAAGTTCTGTGCCACTTAAACTATGATAGTGACGAGAACCTCCTTGTGGGAATGACTACCTCGGATGATGCTTCCGTCTATAAAATATCCGAAGACCTTGCCTTGGTCCAGACCTTGGATTTTTTTACCCCTGTTCTGGATGACCCCTACTTATACGGTCAGATAGCAGCTGCCAACTCATTGAGCGATGTATATGCCATGGGGGGAGAACCCAAGCTTGCAATGAATATTGCATGTTTCCCCAAAGACCTGCCTAAGGATATCATAAGGCAAATTCTTAAAGGAGGCCGTGATAAGGTTAAGGAAGCAAATGCCTTAGTCATCGGCGGCCATACCGTAGAGGATGAGGAGCCGAAATTCGGCCTGTCCGTAACAGGTTTCATTCATCCCAAGGATGTGGTGACCAACTGCAATGCTAAAGCCGGAGATCTATTAATCCTGACCAAGCCCTTGGGATTGGGTATTCTGAATACAGGCATAAAGGCCGGTTTAGTCAGTGAAGACGGGTATAACAGGGCCGTCTCGACAATGACCCAATTAAACAAGTTTTCTAAAGATGCAATGATGAAGGTGGGGGTTAACAGCTGTACCGATGTCACCGGTTTCGGTTTGCTGGGCCATGCTTTTGAAATGGCTGAAGGAAGCGATGTTACGATAAGGTTTTTCTCCTCTTCCATACCCATCATCGAAGAAGCCTTATCCTTGGCCAGGATGGGTATAATCCCAGCCGGGGCCTACCGAAACATGGACCACATAAAAGACCATGTTAAGATTTCAGATAAGGCGGCTCAGGAGGTAATCGACTGCATGTCCGACCCTCAAACCTCCGGAGGACTCTTGATATCGGTGGAAAAAAGCAAGGCGGAAGACCTCCTTAATGAGCTAAAAAACTCTCCCACCCCCTATGGTCTGGTTGGAGAGGTTACAGAAAGGCAAGATTACAGAATAATCGTTGAATAAAGAATCCGTAGATTACTCTACGGATTTTGTTTATTCTTGAGTGTCTCCTTCTTGGGCTGAATCATCCTTTTCCGGATTGCTTGAAACAAGGACGTCATTCTCCCATCTTCCTTCTTCAAGGGTTCCGTCTATGTAGTATAAAACACCTGAGCCATGTTTTTTCCCGTTCTTGAAAGACCCCACATACTTATTTCCGTTTGCATAGGTATAGGTTCCTAATCCCTCTTTCATCCCCTTGACAAATTCACCTTCATATTTATCCCCGTTAGCGTATGTTGTTACCCCATGGCCGTTTATGAAGTCATCCTTGAATTCGCCTTCATAAACATATTTATTGGGTACGGTAAACTTACCCTTTCCTTCCTGGACATTTTCCTTAAACTCTCCCTCATATACATCTCCGTTGGAATATGTATAAATACCGTAGCCGTCCATCATCCCCTTTTTCATTTGGCCCTCATAGACAAATTTGTTTGGGGAGGTTAATTTCCCGTAACCGTCCTGCTTATTTTCCTTAAATTCCCCCTCATAGACATCACCGTTTGCATAAGTGTAAATACCGTATCCGTCCATCATCCCGTTTTTCATTTCGCCTTCGTACACATCTCCGTTGGGATACACGATTTTCACCTTGTTTTTACTGATTACTTCCTCAGCATCTTGAGATTCCGAATCATTTGCCGGAATTTTGTCTTCAGTCTCGGTTTGTATATCAATGGAGCTTTCATCATTGGTGTCAGCCCCGGTTTCGCCATCTGTAATTTCATCAGGTTCGTCAATGCTTCCCTCTGTTTTGTAATCTGATTCTCCATTGTTTTCTCTATATTTGGAGCATGATGACCCTATTATTATCACACAGAACAATATCAATACAAGAATCCTGTTCATTCCTGCCTCCCTACCCCTTATATTACATATTATTATTGCCGGCAGAGGCTTGATTATAACAGAAGTATTTCTCAATATTGTTAAATCATGTCAGCATGTTCCCTTCCCTGCTTTCTCAGTGTGATGTAAGTCAGGACCATGTTGAGTACTCCTAAGATCGTAAATATGATTAATATCATATTATTGGAGCCGGTTAAATCATATGTAAAATTAATCACGGGAGTTCCGAGGGCTATGCCTGCTCCTACCAAGGCTGATGCTATCCCTATTATATCACTTAAATATTCATCCCCCGCTATAGCTGAAGTGAACAAGGGCAATAAAACCGAAAGGGCACTAAGTGAAATGCCAAAGAGGACAGCAAAGGTCCATGCTAAAATTTGACTGTTAACTATAAGCAAGAGGATTGAACTCATTACAAAAGATATCAAACAAATACCGATTGCAGCCTTGATGCCTATCCTGTCATGAACCGCACCCACAAGAATTTTAGCTAAGGCCATGATAAACAAAACTC
This sequence comes from Tissierellia bacterium, assembly GCA_012520455.1. Lineage (GTDB taxonomy): Bacteria > Bacillota > Clostridia > Tissierellales > Sedimentibacteraceae > Sedimentibacter. The sequence continues at coordinate 3,176 of JAAYOE010000037.1, read as the reverse complement.
CACCCAATATTTTGGAAGAAAATATTTCATCAAAGCCACTGTCCGACAAATGTGAGGGCAGAACATTCAGCCAGGGGGCTATTAAAAATGCCATCAAAAAAATAACGGTCAGGCCTAAAAAAACCTTAGGCTCTTTTAATAACTGTCCCGTTGTTTTTCTTTTAGTATCCACCCTTTCATCCCTATAGTTTTCATAATGGTCCACAGGGTTTTCTTTAACGAGTAAGGCCGTTGGAATAATTAAAATAAATAAAATAATCGAAGTGAGCAAATATGATTGTTTAAAACCATAAACAGATATGATATAGCCCATGACCGGGCTCATGACAGACCCTCCGAAGCCGCTTCCTGCAGAAATCAAGCCCAATATGGTTCCCCTGTTTTCGGTGAACCAGCTGTTGATAAGGAGTGAAAACACTATCATATTTGTGTAGGTATGCCCGATTCCGAATAAAAATGCTCCCAGGTAGAAATGCAACAGTTTAGTTGATTTATAATATACAAAAAAAGCCGATGCACAGCAAAAGGCCCCTAAAACAACTGTTTTCTTTATGCCTATATGCCTGTAGACCTTCACAAAAGCTAAATTTGCAATTATGGTGATTATGGATATGATACTAAAAATAATTGAAAATTCAGCCCTGCTAAAACCATAGAAGCTTGTAACGGGAACCACGTACAAGCTGCCGGTATTGTTGGCATGGCCCACATAAAAAAATGCGATGACAAAGCATATCAGGGCTACCAGATATCCGTAGTGAAGTTTTTTATTCATGCTCCCAGTCCCTTTATCAACTTAAAATTCAATGGATTGGTTATTGATATCCACCAAATATTTTCGGCAGGTTCCCCGGAACCTGTTTATTACTAATTCTTCAATATCTTTCATTGCTTCATAAAGAGAGGACCCTTCCTCATAATCAAAGCCTACCAGCTGAAAGAAGACACGGTTGCTGTCAAGAGTCAGCTTCCCTAATTCGCTCTGCCTCCAAAGCCATTTATAGGTCTGGACTATATTGCCGCTTGTAAACACAAGCTCATTTTCTTCCACATCCTCATATACTTCCGCACCGAAGGGTAAAAATATATCCCCCTTCCTGCTGTAGCGAACTTCCAAATCCTCATGGATATCTTTTAAATCATGGCCTCCCAAGGATATTCCTCTTTCTATGGACACGGCATTGCAAAGATCAACCAAGGCATTTATGAGAGGAAGTTGTCCCCCTTTTACTATTCTTTTGAACATAGCCTCCACCGAAGGAGGATACTTGTTTGGATTAATGCCTGATTCCTTCACAACCTCCCTGTATAACTTCACATTTTTCAATTCCCGTATTTCATCGGCCTTATATGTCTCCCTCATTTTAGCCTCGGCCCTTCTCAATCTTTCCTCATCTTCAGGCCCGGTCTCTGAATTTATAATATTTTCTCCTACTATTATTCCGAATTTTATGTCTGGATTTAATTCGAATACGGATTTGTCTACTGTGTATTTCATTTTTTCCTCCTTTGAATTCAACCTGATCTTATTTTTATCGGGCAAGAGCCTCCTTAACAACCTTCTCTTTGGGTATTTTTTGAATGAGTTCCGTTTCTAAAAGCTTTGGATTGCTGATGTATTTCTCGAACAGTTTAAAGGACCTGGCATAATAAACACCGTCACATATTCTCTCGTCCATGGTATAACCTATTTGGCAACATTTCTTAACCACCACCTGGTCATTTTCCACCAGGGGGAGCTTTACCGTTTTGCCTAATGCCGCAAATAAGCCTGTGGTCCCGAAATCATAAAGATGGTGGTAAATGTACTGAGTATCTATTGACTTTAAATAAGTGAAAAACATTGTGGTGTGAAAGGGGCTGGCGTCAATGATACTTTTGGGAAGCATGTTGTACTTATCTAAGGCTTTAAGGGTCCTAACCAAAATTTTCTTCACAAAGCCGGGCATTGACATTACCACTTCGGCAAGCTTGTCGGTATCGTTATCTCCGTCCCCGGCTAAGGCCTTGGCAATATTTTCATCTATAATCTCAGCAATTTCAAAAATATTTTCCCTGCCCGTAAATTCAAATTTTACCGTTGTTTCTTCCCCGTCATCCCTAAATGACCTTTTAACAGCCATGGAAACATAAATCTTGTTTCTTTGATAAAGCTGGTTGTTCATCACAAACCTGTTAAGCTGGGGCCTTTCTGCAATAACCCTCACATAGGCAGCTATGAAAACATGCATGTAACTGAAATTATAGCCGGCTTGTTTTTTTTCTAAAATATACTTATCAATACTTTCAGCAGGAAATATCTGCTTTGAAAAGTTTTGTGCATCGCTTCTCTTTTCCATGACGTAAGGGATAATTTTTACGAATGGATTCAAATCCTTGATTAAATAACCGTCACTTCTTCTCATATAAGTCCTCCATAGATTACCGAAAATATAATATTGATAACTCCTGACCTGCCCTTGCAAGATACATGGGAACTCCTCTAAGATATGCAGCTTAATCGAAGAATATCACATACTAAAAGGGGCATCAATCTTTTTATTTGAAATTTAATAACCATGAACATATTCTACTATATGTTAAGGGATTTGTAAATCAAGATAAAGTCTTATTGACAAAGATTTATCTTCCTGATAATATTATGTCATACGATATATCGCGTCACATAATAATTGCCATTAAGGAGTGATAATGTGCACTACGAAGGTGGTCCAATGACCGAAGCCATGTACTATGTCCTGTTAGCATTAGTGCATCCAAACCACGGCTACCAGCTCATGAATAAAATTGAAGAAGTATCGAAGGGAAGACTAAAAATGGGACCCGGTACCCTGTATGGCGTTCTTACAAGGCTTCAAAAGGATAAGTTAATTGTAGTTGTAAATGATGACGGCAGAAGAAAGACATATTCTATTACCGAAGAGGGAAAAAGAGCCCTAAAAATGGAATATGATAGATTAATAAGTATGGTTTATGACGGTAAAATTATTAAGGAGGCCTGGGATGAGTAAATCAGTCAGAAGATTTCTTCTTGGAAACTTGTGGGATTTTGGTAAAAATGAAAGCTGGTTTTCGGATATGGCTTTAAAAGGTATGCATTTACAAAGTATCGGCAGCTGGTTTGTTGTATTTGAAAAAGGTGAGCCCAAAAAAACCAGGTATAGGATTGAGATATT
>JAAYOE010000036.1 GCA_012520455.1 Tissierellia bacterium | reverse complement strand
TGTTTTTCGGAGGCAAATAGATTTTTAAATTATTCAATTTGTTGGGGTAATATTCGTAAATGTCCCTTCCTACCTTTTTTGCCTGGCACTTCAGATAAAATTCAAAAATTTCAGAATTTAAATAAGCAAGCAGGTAATCCAAGGACATATCTTTTCTAAAATTATTCATTAAGTAAATATCAGCACTGCAAAAATATGCTTCCTGGTCATAATAAAAAGTATTTCTTTTTGATTTGAAGGGGAATATTATTTTAGGATTTTCATAGTCTGATGCATTCCTGCCCCACTGCAGCTCATACCATTTGCGATATCCCTTTATGCACTCTCTTCTCTTCATGAGCTCATCCTTAAATATGGACAGATAGTTAATGGCATTGGGACAATCTTTTTCGTTTTGTATAATATCCGAATATATCAGGTATAAATCATTATATTTGACGGATTTCTTTGATATGTTGCTGTTTTTAATCCATTTTCTGAGCAGAAAAGTCTCTATTTTGTAATTTTCGATATCTTCTTCCCTTACTATAAATGCCTTATCCAAGCCCGTTATAATACCTTGCTTGATTGAGCAGATATCCCTGATATAAGTGTTGGCAATTCCGTCAATTTTCTCAAATAACTTCTCTTCCTCATCCTTAAGAATTATCCAACAGGTATCTTTCAGCTTGTCTTGCTCATACTCATATGATTCGAAGGTACCCTTGGTTTTTTTGACGTAAGTAAAGGTGTTTTTGTTCCATTTATTTGAAAGTATTATTATAGCCGGACTTATCATGGCTCTCTTGAAGGCTGTGCTGCCGTAATAGTCTATCAGGGTCACTAAATGATAGTTTTCTTTCAAAAACCTTCTTAATTTCTGTCCATATAAGGCTTCCATGAAATAACGGGAAGTAATGAAGGCTATGATACCATCGGGTTTAAGCTCCTCTTTACCTTTTTTGAAAAAGCAGTAGGAGATATCAGCCTTATCGTAGTAAACATCATAATATTTTTGAGACAATAAGCTCCTGTAGTCTCCACCGGTATTTTTATGGCCTATATAGGGAGGGTTGCCAATTATTATGTCAAATTTGCCCATATTAAGGTCATCAATGAGAAAATCCATCTTATTGATATTAAATTGAGCATCATTGAGACCGGTATGAAAAATGAGTCCCATTTTGCTTAAAAATATGGAAAAATCATCAATGTCAATCCCGAAGAGCATCTTTTCCGCTATGTGTCTGCCGCTTAGCTCAGGATGGGCCTTCCTTATATGCTTATATATTTCGACTAAAAAATAACCACCCCCGCAGGAAGGGTCCAAGATCTTGGTATTTTCATCAATCTTTTTGATTTTAAATACCCGGTCGATCATCATGTCTATTATTTCAAAGGGGGTGTAAACCTGGCCCAAGGATTTCCTTTCTTTGATGGTGAGGAGGTCCTCATAGAGGGTGGCCGGATAGAAGTTTGAAATATCAATGTTTTGAGTATATGCTTCCATCAAGCGGCCTATTTTTTTTTCAGTTTTCTTATCTCCCAGGTCAAACTCGGCATATTCCTTGAAAATTGAAGTGTCTTTTATATGGATCTCATGCTTTGAACGGTATAATTCATTGCATATCAACAAAATTACATACCTGACCCTGCTTATGTAGTCATATCCTTGGATTTCGTCGATTATGCACTTTAATTCCTTTATTGGCAACTTAACCATGACTGCCCCTTGAATAGCTTCCTTGTGTATATATTAGCATGATTTTAGATTTTAAGCAATACATCCGGCCTCAAGCCGCCATATAGTTACAGGATATAAGGGGAGGTGATATGATGCCGGTTATTGCAAACCAGGGAAATTCAAAGGTAAAATTAGTTCTTAATGCAGGCCTTGACCAAAACAACAAGACTATCACAAAGAGCAAGACTTTTTCCAACGTTAAAGCCGACGTTGAAAATGAAGACCTCTACAACATCGGGGTTGCTGTTTCAGGCCTTCAGGAATACGAACTTACAAACATTGTAAGATACGATGAATACGAGTTGCTGAACGAAGTGTAAGAAACGGGAGAATTAAACAGAAAGGGGTGAGATCATGGCGAAAAAATTGGTAATGTCTTTCCTGACAGCCCAGGGTGGGACTTCATCCATGACTATCGATGCTCCAAGGGATGATTTGACTGAAACTGATGTGAGGGAAGTTATGGAAGCAATAATAACAGAGAATGTATTTACCACTTCAAAGGGCGATTTGGCTGAAATAAAGTCAGCTGAAATAATCACAACAAGCAAAGAAGTTTTAATAGAAGAAGAATAAGATAAGCAACAGGGACACTGGGGACGGTCCTTTTTGTCCCACATGATGACAATACCCCCGTCCCCTTGTCATCCCGTCCCCCTGTCCCATCAAAAAAACTATATTACAAATAATATTCATGTGGTATAATGGATAAAACAAAGCATGCTCAGCGTAAACTATTCCAATAAATAAAAAATAGAGGAGAAACCATGAAGGAAGAAATCTTAACCAAATATCCAAATCTTAAAGATGTATCTGACCTTAATGAAGTGTTTTGGCTGAACCCCAAACTTGTTCCTTATGAAGAAGGTGCAAGGGCTATTAATATGAATATAGCGGCAATTGACGATGCAGAAAAAAGATTGAAAAAATTTGCCCCCCTGATTGAAAAAGTGTTTCCCGAAACCCTTCCCACCGGCGGTATTATTGAATCCCCCATAAAAGAAATAAATAGGATGAAAGATAAACTTCAAAAGCTCTATAATTTTGATTCGGCCGGGAGGCTCCTTCTCAAAATGGACAGTCATTTGGCAATAGCGGGTAGCATAAAGGCCAGGGGCGGAATCTATGAAGTTTTAAAGCATGCGGAAACCTTAGCAATGGAAGCGGGACTCTTGAAAGAAGATGATGATTATTCAATCTTGGCAGACCAGAAATTCAGGGACTTTTTTGGTAAGTATAAAATACAGGTAGGGTCAACCGGGAACTTAGGATTAAGCATCGGCATAACGTCTGCCGCTTTAGGCTTCAATGTAATCGTACATATGTCAGCCGATGCAAAACAGTGGAAAAAGGACTTATTGAGGGCAAAGGGGGCTACAGTCATAGAATATGAAAGCGACTATTCAAAGGCAGTGGAGGAAGGCCGCAAAGCCTCGGATCAAGACCCCATGAGTTACTTTGTGGATGATGAGAATTCAATGAATTTGTTCATGGGCTACAGCGTTGCGGCAAGGAGACTTAAAAATCAATTAGATGATTTGAATATTCTTGTTGATGAAGCTCATCCCTTGTTTGTTTATCTCCCCTGCGGAGTGGGAGGAGCTCCCGGAGGAATTGCCTATGGCCTTAAGTCGGTATACAAGGATAATGTTCACTGCTTCTTTGTGGAGCCCACCCATGCACCATGCATGCTTGTCGGCATGGCTACAGGCCTCCACAATGAAATTTCCGTCCGGGATTTGGGAATAGACGGCATAACCCACGCAGACGGTTTAGCCGTAGGGAGACCATCCAAATTGGTGGGGAAAATGATGGACTATCTTTTGGGAGGGGTAATTACCATAGATGATTATAAGCTGTACGATTATATGCGAAACCTTCACGAAACGGAAAACAAAGACATTGAGCCGTCTGCATGCGCTGCATTCGAAGGGTTCGTCAAATTTGAAACCACGGATGAAGGGAAAGAATACATAAAAAGGCACAATCTTGAAAATAATATGAAGAATGCAGTACACATAGCTTGGGCAACAGGGGGAAGTTTAGTCCCGGAAGAAATAAACAAACAATTCCTGGAAACCTACTTAAGGTGACAGGGATGACAAGGGGACGGGGGTAGTGTCATCAAAATGGGACAAAAAGGACCGTCCCAGTGCTCCAATCAAAGTGGGACAAAAAGGACCGTCCCCAGTGTCCCAAAAATTGTTGTAAGTAAAAGGTATTATGTTATAATAAATATAAGTTAATAGCGAAAATTAGGGCTTATGGGACTGACGAAGGGTCCCTCATGTCCCAATGATAGGAGGCAGCGTGCATGAAAGTCAATTTAAACCCGGCAAAGGGAATGCGAGATATAACCCCTTATGAAAAGGAAATAAGAGACTATGTTGAGGGGGTCATAGTCAATACATACAAGCAATGCGGTTTTGAGCTTTTTGAAACACCCGTTGTGGAAAACATAGAAAATTTAACGGGCAGCGAAGGCGGCGAAAACTTGATGCTTATTTACAGAATATTAAAAAGAGGGGATAAGCTCAACTTGCAGAAAGAAGGGCTGACAGAAGATGATCTGGCGGATTTAGGACTTAGGTATGATTTGACGGTGCCCTTAAGCCGTTTTTACTGCAACAACCGGGCTAAATTACTTCCCGTATTTAAAGCCCTCCAGGTAGGTAATGTTTTCAGGGCCGAAAGGGCTCAGAAGGGAAGGTACAGGAGCTTTAAACAGTGCGATATAGATATAATCGGCGACGGAACAATTGCAGCCGAATTAGAGCTGATTGCTACAACCGCCAAAGCCCTTACTGCCCTTAATGTGAAGGATTTTGTGGTGCGTTTCAATGACAGGCGAATACTGAAAGCAGTGATACTGAACTGTGGTTTTAAGGAAGAAGACTTTGACGGGGTCTGCATCATAGTAGACAAGTTGGATAAAATCGGCATGGAGGGTGTTGAAGGCGAGCTGAGGGGCAAGGGCTGCCCTGAAGCGGCTGTTGAAAACCTGATGAAGGCCTTGGACGAAATCAATAAAAAAGGAACGGAATGCTTATATGAGTACGGGGTGCCGGATGAAGTTGTTTCCGATGTGAAAAAGGTACTGGAAGAATCCAATATCTATGCCGGCGGTAAATATGAAGTGGTGTTTGACTTCACCTTGGTAAGGGGTATGGGATATTACACCGGCTCAATATTTGAAATAGCATATAAGGATTTGGGTTATTCCATAGCCGGCGGCGGAAGATACGATGAGATGGTGGGAAATTTCATAGGCGAAAAAATACCTGCCATAGGATTCTCCATCGGATTTGAAAGATTGGTAAACCAGCTCATGGAAGAGAATTTCAAAGTTCCGGATTTGGATAAGGTAGTTCTTTTATATGAGCCCGATGACAGGTACATAGACGTTCTTGCAAAGGCAGAAAGCATAAGAGGAGAAGGATATACCGTATCCATTTTTGAAAAAGCCAAGAAATTAAATAAGCAGCTGAACCAGTTCAAGAATTACGGTTACAAAAAATTCGCCCTTTACAAGGGCGAAGAAACCGAGCTCAAAGACCTGATATAAGAGGGGACGGGGTTTAATCCCGTCCCCTTATTACCTCAATGCCGTCACCGGGCTCTTTTTTTATGAGCCTGGACAGTATAAATGTCACGATTATTGCAGAACCGAGCCTTGCGACCAAAAGGGGAAAAATATTTGCACCTACCGACCACATAATAAAGGTGTCTTCAAATATTGCATGGCACGGAGACAAAAACATACTTATGAGAAAGATGCTTCTTTTGTCTACATCGTAGTCTTTAATACTTTGAAGGATTGCCCCCGCTCCTATGGTCAGGCCGAAAAACATCCCGAACAAAAGAGATATTCCTGATGTCTTGCTTAAGGTAAAAAACTTTGAGACGGGATTAAAATAATCCGATATCTTATCAATTAGTTTCGTATCCTTAAAAATTTCAATTACAATCATGATAGGTATTAAAACCTTGGCAATACTCCATAAAAAGCCCAATAAATTAATTAACAGATCTAAAATTCCACCCATAATATCACCCGAATATCCTATAATGTAAAAATCCCGCCAAAATCGAAAAAGATACCCTTACTGCAATGCTTGCTCCTGCGCTTACCCCTAATTTTTTAACTATTGCTGATTCTGAAATCAAACTGTGGGATATTGAAAGCATAATTGCTATTGTTGTTATTTGGATTCCATTTAAATCAATGGCGGCAAGGGCACCCAAACCGGCATATGTTCCCAAAAAATAACCTAATATTATGACTAAGGATGCTTCACCCGGAAGTCCCAATATTGACATCACCGGTTTGAAAAATTCAGCCAATATATTTAAAAGTCCCGAAACAGATAGTATTTCAACCGCAATATATACGGGAACCAAAATTTTAGACAGCTCTATTAGTGTATCAATACCGTTTTTAAAGCCTCGTTTAATAGTATCAAAAGTGACCATTTCAACCTCCTTACACAAAAGAGATTATAACACATCAGTCATTTATTAACAATTTAAATTTTTGTATATTAAAACAGTGGAACTTTTATGTAATAATTTATTTCTTTGTTAAGACTGGGCAAAATTGCCTCCCCTTTTTTAATTGTAATTTACGAACCATATGGTAATATATAATTTTACGGGAGGTTTTAACATGAACATATTAGTATGTGACGATGACAGGGAAATTGTAGATGCTATTGAAGCCTATCTAAAAAGCGAAGGATATAATATTTTAAAATCCTATTCAGGAAAGCAGGCAATTGACCTTGCTGATAAAAATGAAGTGCATTTAATAATAATGGATATAATGATGCCGGAAATGGACGGTATTACCGCAACGACAAAAATCAGGGAAATCAAGAATATTCCCGTTATTATGCTGTCAGCTAAGTCCGAAGAATCAGATATAGTATTGGGACTTAATATGGGAGCGGATGACTATATAACAAAACCATTCAACCCCTTAGAGCTGATAGCAAGGGTCAAATCCCACCTGAGGAGGTATACGGCATTAGGGGGAGCTTCAGACATGGAAAAAACCAATCATTACAGGACAGGAAGCCTGATGATTGACGATGAAAGAAAGGAAGTTACCGTAGACGGAGAACTGGTAAAGCTCACTCCGGTGGAATATAAAATATTGCTTTTGCTCACCAAGAACAAGGGTGTGGTATATTCCATAGACGAAATATATGAAAACGTGTGGAACGAGCCATCCTTTAATCCGGAAAACACTGTGGCTGTCCACATAAGACGAATACGGGAAAAAATAGAAATTGATCCGAAGAATCCAAGGTACCTTAAGGTGGTGTGGGGTGTTGGTTACAAGGTGGAAGATATTTAAAGGAAAATATATTACGAAATTTTCTACATTTTTGCTCCTTATAGTTTTTCTCATGATAGGGGTTTCTTCAGCCCTTAATATTTATTTGAAGGTTAAAAATTATGAGAGCATTGCGGTAAAAAACTATTTGGAAAGCGACTCCGTGAGCAATGACCTCAAGCAGGCGGTAAATCGCCTTGAGTATGTTATGAGGGTCTATAAAAACGAAGACTATATCTTAAGGGGAGGAACCGTTGAGAATATAGGTATAAAAGACAATCAAAAGCTTGCTGAATTATATAATGATTATCTAGCAGAAAACAATTATGAAGATAATCAGGAAATCAGAGAATTATTTTTCCTTGAAATGGAGCATGAAATCCAGGTAATAAAAGAATCAATCATTGCATCGGACCTGGCAAGCTATGAAAAGATTATAAGCGAGCTGAATCTGCCCCAAGGTTACATTTATTATGCCACAGACGGGGAGAATGAAACAACAAATACAGGCAATCCAAACAAAGATTATTATTTATTGCACAACGCCTATATTCTCTTAACCGAAAAGGGAATCGAACTGAAACCCGATAACGGGAGCGATGTTTCCGACCCCTTGAATGATATATTTGAATCTGAAACCTTTAATAAGAATTTACGAATTTATGTTGCCATAGAAGATGATTCACTTTTGCAGAGGGTAAACAGGTGGAATTCAGACAGGCAGATATTAATGAGAAACACGGCCGTAATAATTATATGCACCTTCTTAGTCGCAGCCTGTTTTTCATATCTCATATCATCAGCAGGCAAGGTTGGGGGAAGCGACGGAGTTTATCTTACATCCTTTGACAATTTTTATTGTGATTTGAATTTAATGCTTATTGCAGGAATAATAGCAGTCTGCAGGATGGAATTTTCAACCGTATTAAATATAAAATCCGTCAGCGAAAACCTCATGAGACTTGCTATGCTCACCATAACGGCTGTTGTATCAGCCATTTTATTAATACTCATACTGTCTTTAGCAAGACATATTAAAAAACGAACCCTTATTAAACATTCGGTCATTTATTTGGTTTTATCGAAATCCCTTGAAATATTGATAAAGATGGTAGCATCAGGCCCCCTCATGTATAAAACCATGGGAGGAGTACTGTTGGTAATCATAGCATCCGTATACGCTGCCGACAAAGCTTTGTTGATATTTTTGATTTCAATTATTTCGACATATATTGTTTATAAAAAGGTTACACATTTCCATAAAATACAGGAAGGCTTGCAGATAGCCAAAAGTGGAGATTACGACTACAAGATTAAATTGGATGGAAAGGGCGAATTCAGGCAGCTTTCTGAAGATATCAACGAATTGACCTCAGGGCTTAAAACAGCGGTTCAAAATGAAGTAAGAAGCGAAAAACTTAAAACCGAACTCATTACAAATGTGTCCCATGATATAAAAACACCCCTTACATCTATAATATCCTATGTGGATTTGCTTAAAAGAGAAGGCCTGAATTCGGATAATGCCCCCAAATACCTGGATATTTTGGAAAGGAAGTCAAATAGGCTCAAAAAACTCACTGAAGACTTGTTTGAGGCGGCAAAGGCAACCAGCGGCAGCATTGAGCCCAAATTCGAAAGGGTTCATATAAATTCTTTAGTTGAACAGTTATTGGGAGAATTGGACGAAAAAATAAACGAAGCAGACTTAATCTTTAAGGTTTCGGCATCAAGCGATAGAATTTATGCCAAAGCAGACGGCCGCCTCTTGAGCAGGGTGATGGAAAACCTGCTGTCCAATATTTTCAAGTATTCCCTCACCGGTTCAAGGGTCTACATTGTAATTTCGGAAGATGAGAATTATGTATACGTGAGCTTTAAAAATATTTCCGCCTACGAGCTGAATATTCCCGTAAATGAGCTTATGGAAAGGTTTAAGAGGGGGGATGAATCCCGGAGCTCCGAAGGAAGCGGCTTAGGGCTTGCAATTGCCTCAAGCTTGATGGAAGCACAGGGGGGCTTGCTTGAACTCAGTATCGACGGGGACTTGTTCAAAGCCCAAATCCACCTGGATAAATTTTAGGGACGGTTCTTTTCGTTCTCAAAAAGTTTT
>JAAYOE010000035.1 GCA_012520455.1 Tissierellia bacterium | reverse complement strand
AGAACCGTCCCCTGTGGTCATGAGATCCTTCGTTGCACTCAGGATGACCAAGCGTTTAAGATCCTTTGTTCCATCTGGGATGACAAAGTGTGTTTAATCCCTTTCACTCAGGATGACTGTTTTTTATTTTTTAAATATATTAAGAGGCCTGCCCCGATGACAATTGATGCTAAGCTTACCAGTTGGGCTACTCTCATGCCTGCAAACATCAGGCTGTCTGTTCTTAAGCCTTCAATAAAGAACCTACCGGCTGAATACAATATCAAATATAAGCCTAATAATTGGCCGTGGCTTGCTTTTTTATGTTTACTGAACCAAATTAAGAAGAGAAATATACAAAAATCAATGATTGACTCATACAGGAAAGTAGGGTGTACTTTTTGCCCGTCTACAATAATACCCCAAGGGAGGTCCGTGGGTCCCCCATATGCTTCCTGATTTATGAAATTTCCCCATCTTCCTATTGCCTGGCCTAAGGCAAGGCTGGGTATTACCAAATCAAGAATCTCCAAAACATTTATTTTCCTGATTTTGCAGAATAAGACCCCCGTGATTATTCCACCAATAATGGCGCCATGTATTGCAAGTCCGCCGCTTCTTATATTGATAATCTGGGATAAGTTTTGGCTGTAGTAATCCCATGAAAATATGACATAGTATGCCCTGGCGCCCACAATGCCGGCCGGTATGGCGTATAACAAAAAGTCTATCAGGTCATCTTCCCTGAAGCCTGTTCTTTTGGCTTCCTTTAATGCTATAAGGACTCCTATCAGGACTCCTGCCGATATCAGTACCCCATACCACATTACATCTATTCCGAATATAGTAAAAGCTACAGGATTCATTTTTTCTCCTTTTTATTTTATCCTATTCTATGTTTTCTCTGCCGTCAATACAATTGTGATTCAACAAGTTTGGGATGACACTACCCCCGTCCCCTTGTCACCTGAGGACGGCCTTGAATTTTTGGGACAGGACCTCAAGGATTTTTTCGTGGATCTTTTCCACTTCCTTTTCTTTCATGGTGCGGTCCTTGTTTCTGTAGGTAACGGAGAAGGCGGTACTCTTATATCCTTCCTTGATGTGTTCACCTTTATACACATCAAACAACTCAACACTTTCAATCAAATAGGGATTGACTTTCTTGATTTCTTCTTCCATATCTCCCGCAAGCACATCATCCTTGACAATTACGGCTATGTCTCTCACCATTGCCGGATACTTGGGAAGGGGTTCATATTTCCACTCGGTATTTTTGTATTGGAGAATTTTTTCGATATCCATTTCCGCCAAATACACCCTGTGGTCAAGGCCGTAATTGTCCGTAACCTTGGGGGATGCTTCTCCGAAAATTCCGATTACATCATCATTCACCAGCAAGGCGGCAGTTCTTCCCGGATGGAAGGCAGGGTTATCACTTACGTATTCCAAGACCGGTTTGATTCCGAACCTTGACAGCATTGCGAATATAATTCCTTTTAAATCAAAGAAATCGCAGGTCCCGTACATTCCAATGCAGACCTTTAATTTTTCAACAGGCTCCTCTGTAACAGGCTGGTCTTTAGGTATGAAAATGCTCCCTGCTTCATAGAGCTTTGCTCCTTCAACCCCCCTGTTGGAGTTTCTTTGAATTACTTCCATCATATTGGGCAGGAGGGTCGTTCTCATGGACGAAAAATCCTCACCTAAGGGATTAAGTATTCTCACGTAATTTCTTAACCGGCTGTCTTCTTCGGCACATATGGAATCATATGCCTTTGGGCTGATGAATGAATAGGTGGTTATTTCATATAAACCCATGCCGGTCAGTATTGATTTGATTTCATCCTCCAACATGCGCAAATCGGTTTTTCTTCCCACCCTGGTGGTTCCCCGCAAGGGCTTTGATTCAATGTTTTCAAATCCGTAGAGCCTTCCTGCTTCTTCGATCAAATCGGCTTCCTGCTCAATATCCGTTCTGAAGTAAGGAATTTTAGAGGTTATTTTCTCTCCGTCGTAAACTGATTCGATCTCTAATGTATTAAGGAACTTCAGCATATCAGCTACCGGTATTTCGGCACCTAAGAGGGCATTGGCCCTGTGGGGTCTCAAGGTTACCACCGGAGGCTCGTATTCGCTTTTCCCTGCCTGGAGATATCCGCCAACGACAGTTCCGGCACCTATCATTTCAATAAGCTGGCAGACCCTGTTGCTGGCAATTTCACAAAGCACATAACTGATGGGCTTTTCGTTGCGGGCTGACGCTTCCGAGCGAAGTCCCAATTTTTTTGATGTTTCCCTTATGGATTTGGGATTGAAGTTTGCGGTTTCCAATGCCATTATTTTGGTATCATCGCTGATTTCCGAATAATATCCCCCCATTACTCCCGCTATGCAGGCAGGCTTTTCCGCATCAGCTATTACGAGCATGTTGCTATTCAGCAACCTTTCGGTTTGGTCGATGGTAACTATCTTTTCTCCTTCTTTTGCCCTTCTTGCAATAAGTTTTCTGCCTTCTAATTTTTCTAAATCATAAGCATGGATGGGCTGGCCTAACTCAAGCATTACGAAATTAGTAACGTCAACTATGTTATTGATGGGTCTCATCCCGGCATCCATGAGGATCCTCTGCATCCACAAGGGTGACGGCCCTATTTTAAGATCCTTGATTACCCTTGCGTAAAAGCGGGAGCATAGGTCTTCATCTTCAATTTCAACACCCTTGAGATAGTCCTTGATATTTCCTTCTTCGTTTTTGATTTCAATTTTGGGAAACTTGAACCTGGTTCCCAAGGTAGCTGCAGTTTCTCTTGCCATCCCCACTATATTAAGGCAGTCCGGCCTGTTAAAGGTAACCTCTACCTCCAAAGCGCTTCCGGTCAGGTCCAAAACCTCCTTAATATCTGCCCCCAAAGGAGTATCCGGAGGCAGGATGATTATTCCGTCCCTTGATTCCTTTGGAATAACTTTATCTTCAAATCCCAATTCTTCATAGGAAACCATCATCCCGTAAGAGGGCAGGCCTCTGAAATTGGATTTCTTGATTTTTAATCCGTTGGGGAGTTCAGCCCCTTCCAGGGCTACAGGCACCACATCGTCCTTTTTGACATTCTTGGCTCCGGTTATTATCTGCAGGGGCTCTCCCTGATTAGTGTCAATCTTTGTAACCACTAACTTGTCAGCATTGGGATGTTGGTTTATCTCCAGTATTCTTCCCGTGACTACGCCCTTTACTTCCTTGTTATAATCGATTACCGCATCCACATGGGACCCGGTAAGGGTCAATTTATCCGCTAATGTTTTATCGTCAACATCTATGTCTACATATTTCTTCATCCATTTAACAGGTACTAACATTTGCATCCCTCCTAAAATTGTTTTAAGAATCTCACATCATTTTCAAAGAGCAGCCTGATGTTGGGGATTCCGTACTTAACCATGGCAACCCTGTCAATTCCCATGCCAAAGGCATATCCCGAATAGATTTCAGGGTCTAAGCCGCAGTTTCTGAGAACGTTGGGATGGGTCATCCCGCAGCCCAAGAGCTCCATACTCCATCCTGTCCCGCTGCATGCCGGGCATCCCTTGCCCATGCATATGTGGCAGGATACGTCAACTTCCGCGCTTGGCTCTGTAAAGGGGAAGTTGTGAGGCCTGAATCGTGTCTTCACCTTGCTTCCGAACAGTTCTTTCACAAACTGGTCAATTGAGTCTTTGAGGTTAGCCATGGTAACCCCCTTGTCCACAACCAAACACTCCATTTGGTGGAACATGGGTGAATGGGTATCATCCACATCGTCAAAACGGAAGGTTCTTCCGGTGGATACCATCCGGATGGGGAGTTTCCCTTCCCTGACTGCTTCCTTCATGACCCTGATTTCTACCGGCGATGTATGGGTTCTTAGGACCAGATTGTCTGAAATATAAAAGGTATCTGACCAGTCTCTTGAAGGGTGGTCGTAGGGGGTATTTAAATCGTCAAAGTTGTTGGCTACGGTTTCAATTTCGGGGCCGCCGATAACATCGTATCCCATTCGCATAAACACGCTTTCCAATTCTTCCTTGACCCTCATCAGGGGATGTCTTCTTCCTATTTCCGGATACCTGCCGGGCATGGTTATATCCAGGGTTTCCTTTTTCAGCCTCTTTTCAGACTCTCTTTCATGTACCGCTTCCTTGGCTGATTGAATTGCTTCTTCTATAAGAGCTCTCACTTCATTGGCCAGCTTGCCCGCTTCGGGTCTTTCTTCCTCGGGCAGGGACCCCATGGAGCGCAAGATTGCAGTTAATTCGCCTTTTTTGCCCAAATACTGAATGCGGATTTTCTCAATATCGGCATTGTCATTGCATTCCTTTAACCGGTTCAATGCTTCGGTTTTAAGATTTAATAATTGCTCTTTCATATATACTCCTTTCATTCCTTGTCTCTTAATAGACCTTACTATGCATAACTTTTTCGTCAAACTGTCATTCTGAGAGCCTTGGCTCAAAGAATCTCATGGGATCCTTCGCATTGCTCAGGATGACAAAGCGAATGAGTTCTTTCGCGTTGCTCAGGATGACAAAACAGTGTGTCTTGCCTATACAAAAAGGACTTCGTCTCACAAGAGGCGAAGTCCGCGGTACCACTCTTTTTTACTTTTGAAATATGACAATTATTCCAAAAGCCTTGTTTTAATAACGGTTTTCCCGTGCAAAATTACTGAATTTTCATCTTGCAGGCTCCAAAGCGAAACTTCGGTATAAATGCCTAAAACCACTTCCAGCCCCTGATGGTTTTTCTCTGAAAGGCATCTCCTTATACTTACTACTCTTTATCATTGCCGGTATTTATTAAATTATTATATAAAATATGATGTCCCCCACCTGTTGGGTTGGGGCATTTTTTCAAATTATACTATAAGGAATAGTTTATTTCAACAACTTTTTTCTGATTTCATATATGCTTATGCCGGCTGCCACCGATGCATTGAGGGATTCGGCTTTTCCCGACATCTTTATGGTTAAGGCGATATCCGAATTATTGATTATATCATCGGCAACCCCTTGACCTTCGTTTCCTATTACCAGGCAGATTTTATTCCTCTTATCCATATTGTCAAAAGTATATTCCGAATCAACCACCGTTGATACTATGTAAAAGCCTTTATCCTTTAAAATATTTAAAATTTCCGCATCATCTTCCCAATAGAGAAGAGGAACCCTGAAAACGGCTCCCGCAGAAGCCCGGACAACCTTTGGGTTGTAAGGGTCCACGCACCCCTTATTAATTATCAGGGCCGCAGGTCCGAAAGCATCGGCGCATCTCATAATGGCACCCAAATTGCCCGGATCTTGAATCCTGTCACACATTATGATGAAGGGGTATCTGTCTGCAGCCTCATTTGGATCCGGTGTATTCTTATTGATTACGGCAAGGACTCCCTGGGCATTGACGGTATCTGCCGCACTGTCAAATACTTTTGCCGAGCAAACCACCACCTTGTCCTTGTCCACTGAGGCCATGAGCTTGTCAACTTCATTTTTATTCAGTGCTTCTTCGCTTATCAGCAAAAGCTTTATATCTGCCTTTTCATTGAGGGCTTCATAAACGAACTTTACACCTTCCGCAACAAATGCCTCTTCCCGGTCCCGGAACTTCTTCTGATTCAAATTCCTGATATATTTAATTTTATTGTTATCCTTGCTCCTTATAATATCCATAAATACTCCAAGGGGACACTTTCCTTTCGGTGTGTCCCCGTAATTTCACATCTGCACTTTATGCATTTTTAACTTGTTCAACTAAGCTTGCGAATCCTGCAGGGTCATACACTGCCATTTCTGAAAGCATCTTTCTGTTTATTTCAATGTTATTTACTTTCAACAGATTGATAAACTTGCTGTATGACAAACCGTTTTGTCTTGCTGCTGCATTTATTCTTGCAATCCACAACTGTCTGAATTCTCTTTTTCTTAATTTTCTTCCTACATAAGCATATGAAAGCGACTTCATAACTGCTTGATTTGCTGTTCTATATAATTTACTCTTTGCTCCGTAGTATCCTTTAGCAAGTTTCAATATTTTTCTATGGTTTTTCTTCGCGTTTACAGCACCTTTAACTCTTGCCATTATTCTTCCTCCTTATGTTTTATTTTAATAGGGTATTAATCTAGCTATTCTTTTTTCGTCAGCTTGTGATACCAATGTGCCTTTTCTTAAATTCCTTATTGATTTTGAAGCTTTTTTTCCTGTGAAGTGATTTTTTCCTGATTTTGCTCTTTGTATCTTACCGCTGCCGGTTTTTCTAAATCTTTTGGCAGCCGATCTGTTTGTTTTAATTTTTGGCATAGTGGTTCCTCCTTTGTGTTATTTTTTTGGGCTCAAAAACATACTCATATTTTTGCCTTCTACAGTCGGTTGTTTATCTATAACAGAGTGTTCCGATGTCATCTCAGCAAATTGCATCAATACTTCTCTGCCTATATCCATCTTTCCAAGCTCTCTTCCCCTGAAGCGCACGACAACTTTTACCCTGTCCCCGTCTTCAAGGAATTTTATTGCATTTTTAGCCTTAACGGCTAAGTCATGCTCTTCAATATTGGGCGTCATCCTGATTTCTTTGACATTTATTACTTTTTGTTTCTTTTTTGAAATTTTTTCTTTTTTTGCCTGGGCATATTTGTATTTTCCATAATTCATAATCCTGCACACAGGCGGTTCTGCATTAGGTGATACATTGACCAGATCAAGCTTTTTGCTTTCAGCAATTTTTAAAGCCTCTTTCGTATTCATAATACCAAGCTGGCTTCCGTCAGAGTCGATGACTCTTACTTCTTTTTCACGAATTTGCTCGTTGATTTGAAGTTCTTTTATAACTCTTCCCT
Source organism: Tissierellia bacterium (assembly GCA_012520455.1). GTDB lineage: Bacteria > Bacillota > Clostridia > Tissierellales > Sedimentibacteraceae > Sedimentibacter. Next base: position 4,168 of record JAAYOE010000035.1, on the reverse strand, counting down.
CCTTTAAATTCCACGAATGCTATAAAAAAAATAGCGTACTTCACCGCTATCTTAAAAACACAAAATAATTGCATTTATATTTAACCAGGCTGGCAGTTAATAAAAACGCCGCAAGGTGAGAAGCGGTTACTTCTTCTTGAACACTTAATCAGTATATACAAGATTACAATAAATGTCAACATTTATTTATCTATTTATGTCATAACTTTTTTTGTTATGGTAAAGATAAAAAAAAACTTAAAGGAGGTCCCATGAAAATTAAATTTGTCCCCCTCTTAATTTTCTTAATCGTATATATTTTTTTATTTGCAGCAATGCCTCAAAACATAAAATTACTCTTAATATATATAACTCCTTTAATATTATACACCATATATATCACTAAAGTCATGTCAGTTTTTATGAAAAATAAGAAGTCCTTTAATGATGACACAGAAGTTAATGAGACCGTATCCTCGGTTTCATATTTTGAGAAGAAAAAACCCGAAGAGCCTAAAATTCAAATAAGCTTTGATGATGTCGCAGGACTTGAGGAGATTAAGGAAGACTTGATGGATATTATCGATTTTTTGAACAATGAAGACAAATACAGATTGATGGATGCAAAAGTGCCAAGGGGCATCCTCCTCTACGGCCCTCCGGGAACCGGCAAGACCCTTATTGCAAAAGCAATAGCGGGAGAAGCTAAGGCAACCTTCATTTATGCCAGCGGGTCCGAATTTGTGGAAAAATATGTGGGAGTCGGAGCCAAAAGAGTGAGAACCATATTTGAAAGGGCCCGGAAGGAAGCCCCAAGCATAATATTCATAGATGAAATAGATGCCTTAGGAGCCAAGCGTAATGCCGACAGCAACAATGAAAAGGACCAGACCCTAAACCAGCTTTTAATTGAGCTTGACGGCTTTAACAACACCGGCAACGTCATAGTAATCGCCGCAACCAACAGGTTAGACCTGCTGGATGAAGCCCTCCTCAGGCCCGGCAGGTTTGACAGGAAAATATATGTGGGTAATCCAAACTTTCATTCCAGACTGAAAATATTAGAGGTCCATACAAAAAACAAACCCCTTGACAAAAAGGTCCAGCTGAAGGATATAGCCGTAAAGACCCATGGTTTTTCCGGAGCCCAGCTTGCCAATATAGCCAACGAGGCAGCCCTTAAGGCAATTAAGGACAAATCAAAAAAAATTACCATCGAGAATTTTGAATTCGCCATTGAAAAAATCGCCGCAGGTTTGGAAGTAAAGCATTCCACCGTCTCTGACAAGGAAAAAAGAATCGTTGCCTACCATGAGGCAGGTCATGCGGTAGCAGCCAAGATGCTGAATATTGATAAGGTTCAAAAGATCTCTATTATTCCAAGAGACAAGGCCTTAGGATATGTATTGAAGTTCCCCACCGAGGATAAGTTTCTCTACACGAAAAACGAGCTCTTCGACAAGGTAGTCGTCCTCCTTGCCGGCAGGGCTTCCGAAGAAATATTCATAGGTGAAATATCCACAGGGGCATCAAATGATATCAAGGAGTCCACAAACATAATTTATGAGATAATCTGCAGCTACGGTATGGGTAAAAACACTCAAAACACCTGCATCGATGAAAGGCTTATTAAGTATTATTTAGACAACATCAAGGATGAAGCCCAGCAGATGACGGCGGATTCCTATGACCGGGCCCTTTCCATAATCAGGCAAAATGAAGCCGTAGTTGATAAGGTTGCCCGGTACCTGCTTAAGTACGAAACCATGAATGCGGAGAAATTAGATGAGCTGATGGAAGAAAGCCAAAAAAGAGCCCTAATCTAAAAATTTTGGGGACGGTTCTTTTCGTTCTCAAAGAACCGTCCCTGAAAATTTAACGTGCTTTTAAGTATTCAATAGGGTTCTTTCTGACCCCGTTAAGTCTGACTTCAAAATGAAGGTGGTTTCCGGTAGATTCTCCCGTCGACCCAATCTTGGCTATAGCCTCGCCCTTTGCCACGGCTTGTCCCTCCCGGGCCAGCAGTCTTGAGCAGTGGGCATAGAGGGTTGCTATGCCGCCTCCGTGGTCAACAATTATGTAATTACCGTAAGAATAATGATATCCTGCAAAAATTACAACTCCCCCATTTGCTGCAAGAATGTCGGTTCCGTAGGGTGCTGCTATATCCATGCCTCCGTGAGTAGACCATTTGCCGGTTATGGGGTGTATCCTTCCTCCGTATTCGGATGTTATCCTGTAATGTCCGGGAAGAGGCCACATTAATTCCCCTCCTACATATTCGACGGCACGCTGGAGGGCTATGATATCCTTTTCGATCTGCTTTGACTGCTCTTCCATTGCAGCTTCCTGCCTGAGGATTTCTTCTATGTTGTTCTGCAGGCTAACCATGTAGTTTTCTTTTGACCGGGAAGCTATCATGACCTCATTCTGCTTGGCATTCAAGTCATTGATGATTGCAGTCAACTCAAGCCTTCTGGTCTCTTGTGCCACTTTTAATTCTTCAACTTCTGTTTTTTGTTCACTGATGGTTTTTAACAGTTCAACATCGCTTTTTATGATTAATTGAATCAAATCCATCCTTGTCAAGGCATCGATAAGGTTTTCGGCATCTAAGATTATTTCCAGATATCCGCCCGTCCCGTTCATGTACATTGCTCTTAAGCGCTGTTCCAGCAATTCGTTGTTTTTATTTATTTCATCGGTAAGCTCCATGATTTTTTGCTCCGATTCTTCAATCCGCATGGAGATTTCCTGCTTTTGAACTTCCTGCTTCTCGGCTTCTAAGGTCAAAGCCCTGAGCTCGCTGTCAAGCAACTGGATTTCTGCTTCTATTGTTTTCTTTTCGCCTTTAAGAGCATCTGCTTTCTTGCGGATTTCTTGTATCTGGTTTTCTATCTGCTGCTGCTTGTACCTTAAATCAGCAATACTGCCTCCTGCATTCATAGGGAAGATGCTAAATACAGTTAAAGTTAACAAAATTATCGCAATACATTTTTTAAACATAACCCTCTCCTTAAATGCTTAAGAACTTTTTCAAGGATACTAAAGATCCTAATATTCCAATCCCGATACCTATTGTCATAAATATTATGATAAGGTCATTTATAACCATTTCAACTCCAACTAAATATCCTGACATTCCCGATATTAGGGCCACGTAACGGCCTGCAAGATAATTGATGGTGTAGTTGTATCCAAGCATAATGAGCAATATTGCCACTACAGACCCTAAAAGGCCCAGCATGATGCCCTCTAAGATAAAGGGGCCCCTTACATATCCGTTTGTAGCTCCGATATACTGCATGAGCTCAATTTCCCTCTGCCTGCTTAAGACTGTAATCTTAATGGTGTTGGAAATAATAAAGACGCTTATCAATAACAGGACTATTATTATGGCTGCCCCGAATCTTTTTACGAATTCGGACAATTTTATCAGGGTATTGACCGCATCTTGATAATACCTTACCCTCTCAACCCCTTCAAAGGTTTGGAGCTTTGCAATCACTTCATCTGACTTGCTCACATCAGAAAGCTGAACAATGTAGGTGTCGGGAAATGGATTGTGTCTTAGGTCCTGGAGTAAAATGGCATCTTCACCCCAATCCTTCTTCACGCTTTCAAGGGCATAGTCCTTTGTCTGAAAGGCAACGGCCATAACCCCGTCAATTTGTCTGAAAGCCCTGCCCATCTCTTCTATTTGCTCATCATCCACGCCTTCGCCTATATATACTGCTATCTGGTCAAAGGTTTCTTTGGCAACCATGGCCATGTTGTTGACATTTAAAACAATGATTAATACAAATCCAAGTATTATCAAAACTGCTGTAACTGAGCCGATTGAAGCTGCCCCCATCATACGATTTCGCCACATGCTTTTAAATGCCTGCTTGAATATATAGCTAATCTTCTTTGGGTTCATCGTCATATCCCCCTGCCTTGGTGTCTCTGATAATAATTCCGTTCTTTAGCTCAACTACTCTTCTGTGGAAATGGTTTACTATTTCCCTGTCGTGGGTTGCCATGATGACCGTGGTTCCCCGCCTGTTTATTTCATATAGGATCTTCATTATTTCTTTGGATGTTTCTAAGTCCAAATTGCCGGTAGGCTCGTCCGCAATTACGGTTTCAGGCTTGTTGATGATGGCTCTTGCAATTGCAACACGCTGCTGCTCCCCTCCCGATAATT
>JAAYOE010000034.1 GCA_012520455.1 Tissierellia bacterium | reverse complement strand
GATACGACCGCACAGGAAAATCGCTCCCGGACCATTTCCAAGGGCTATTGGTTTGTGGTAAGTGGCAAGGAGTATCGGGGCTATGTGATGTACCAAAGCGACGAGGCGTGGCCAAGCCTTACCGAGGACGAAACGCGCTCCGAGCGCATCCGCTACCTTGGCATTTTCCCCTATGTCAACAAGCCCGCCGTGCTGTGCGAATTTGATGAGATGGGCGAGGCGGCGATCATTTACCATATCCTCGCCCCCATCGGTTATCTGCTTTTGCTGATACTTGTCATACGCACAGCCAGAGGCGGGAAAAAGAAGAAAAAAGCGGCGAGGAAACCCGCCGCGCCTCAAATATTCGAAGTAAGGAGTGATAAGGATATGTTTTGTCCCAACTGCGAAAGCAAGTTGCCGGAAGGCGCTGAATTTTGCATCGGCTGCGGCAAGGCGGTGAATTTGAGAACGCCGGAGCCAATGGAGGCAAGCCAAGCGGCATCTTCCGCTCCCCCACAGGGCGACGCGGGGCCGGTCGGCTTTTCCGACAGGTGTAATTCGCCGGAGATACTGGCCGCCGCACAGAAAAACAAAAAATCATCCATCGGTTGTATGTGGATATTGGTTTTCGTACCGCTCATCGGCTTTCCCATTGCCGGTCTACTGATGGACGATTTCCCGTTTGGAGAATCTCTTGTCATCGGTGTTGGCATTGCTCTTGTCATGCTGGTCGTTAACCTGCTGGGGCTGCGAAGAACAAAACAGCCTATGTGGGAGGGTGTGGTCGTCAATAAGTACAGCAAAGAGAAAAGCGAGCATAGAGGCGGCGAGGACGACAACTGGCGAACCTATACGGAATATAACACGATCATCAACACCGACGCGGGCAAGAAAAAGACCATCGTGGAAAAGGACAGTGGGCGGCATATGTACGACTATCTTTCCGTTGGCGACAGGGTGCGGTTTCACCCAAGATTCGGTACATACGAGAAATACGATAAATCCAAAGACCGCATCATCTACTGCAACGTCTGCTCCATGATTAACCCCATACAAAATGACCGCTGCAAGCGATGTAATAATCTATTATTCAAATAAGAAATAAGGAGGCTTTTCGTAATGGATAAATTTATTACCATAGTGAAGATGATGATTTACCTCTATCTATCAGGTCGACCCGCAAATAAATTTCTGCCCCAATGCGGCTCCGGTGTTGTTTCCGGCGCTCGCTTTTGCGGAAAGCTCGGAAATAGACTATGAGACATCTTTGAATAATACAGAGGGATTTATTCAGTTTACCCTGACCCTCGGTTCACAAGTTGTCTTTATGGCTACTTGTATTTTTGGGTGTCCCCTTTTTTTTATGCAAATTTTTTTGTAACTTTTTAACTGTTTATTTTTTTTCTCAAGGCTAATACTAACTGTAAGCTTCATTGTATGAAAGGAGCAAAAGTATGAGCAAAAATAAATTATTGGTTCCTGAAGCACAACAGGCTATAAATGAATTAAAAATGGAAATAGCCCAAGAGTTAGGTATGCCGGTCATAAGCAGGGCAGATTCAAAAATGTATCCCGCAATCGTCAACGTTCTCAATGTCAGGGAAATGGTGCGAAGAGGCGAGGAATTGCTGATAAATAAAAACACACCATCCGACACAAACATTTATTGATTTATTAATTTATGGAAAAAACTAAAACGCCTCAAATGGGGCGTTTTATCCTGAGCTTTTATTCCATGTCCAAAACTGAATGCATTAAATCCTTGGTCGCCAAATAGTCTATGATATAAAATGATATACCGTTTCGTGTCTGAGGGGCACCGGGAAGAGTGTGAAAATTAATATTCTCGGTTGACAGCCCTATGCATCCCATTGCTAAGGATGTTGCTTCCGTCAAGGAAAAATTGGTGTTTACATAGGGATATACCTCTTTTACCACAAAGGGCAGTTTAAGAGACAAGGCTTTTTTGATTGCAGCTTTTACGAAGCCCTGCTGGGCTTCGATACGGCCTAAATCTCCGTTGGAATACCCTGTATAACCCGGATAATTTGTTTTCCTGAATCTTAAAAACTCCATAGCCCTGTCCCCTTTTATAAGCTGTTTGCCCGCAGGGATGTCTATATCAAGGGGAGGGTTGGCATAAGGGTCAGTGTACCTCATATGAAAAGGTACGTCCACTTCTACCCCGCCAATGGCATCAACGGCAGCTCTAACCCCGTCGTAATCTATGGTGACATATTTATCCGGTTTAATTCCGGTTATGTTATAAATTATTTCAGATAAACCTTCTATACCTTTAACCGTGTATACGGAGTTTATCTTATTGTTACCGCTGTTTACAAATCCGTCCCGGTCCACATATGTATCTCTGGGTATGGAAATAAGGTCTCCCGTCTTGTTTTTTGTATCATAAGTAACAAGCATGATGGTATCGGACCTTGTATTTTCCAATCCCAGCAAGAGTACATTTATCCTGCTGTCCTTATCGTTACTTAATATTTTAAATATATCGGCGGCATCGGTGGTTCCTTCCGTCAAATTGCCGTTAAGCCAAAACAAACCGCCTGTGATAATCAATGAAAAACAAACCAGCGAAATGAAGAATACCTTAAAAAACTGCTTCAATTTTAAATCCTCCAAACTTGTGCGTACAAAGTTTATGATAACACCAAAAATACAGGTTTGTAAATAGTTTTTATCTTAATTTTTCTTGAATTTTTTGGGGACGGTTCTTTTCGTTCTTATTCAAAAAGAATCGTCCCCTTGTCATGTACGCAGGTAATTGAATCAATGTGACAGTACCCCCGTCCCCTTGTCATATTCGATTCTTGCCGACAGATTCTGGAGAACGAAAAGAACCGTCCCCAAAAAATTATAGGTTTTCATTGTATGCTTTTTCAAAATTCATAACGGTCAGGTCGCTTTCCAAAAACCTTGCATATGTGTACAGCACGTCGGACAACCTGTTCACGAACTTAAGAAGGGTGTCGCTGACTTCTTCATGGCGTTTCAAAGATAGGATTCTTCTTTCAGCCCTGCGGCAAATGGTCCTTGCCACATGGAGGGCAGCCGAGGCTTGGGAAGAGCCGGGTACTATAAAGGCGTCAAATCCGCTTATTTTAGGAAGGTAATCATCGATTATTCCTTCCAGAGCTTTTATGTCTTCTTCCTTAACCTTGTACTTAAACTTTCCTTCCTCCACGGTGGCTAATTCGCCTGCAACAAAAAATAACCTGGTTTGAATTCTTTTTAGACTTTCTCTAATTTTTTCGTCTTCAATAAATTTTGAAGCAAAACCTATATAAGAATTTAATTCGTCAATCGTTCCGTAGGATTCCACCCTCAGTGAGTCCTTGTCAACCCTTGTCCCGTCATATAAGGATGTCTGTCCCTTATCCCCTGTCTTGGTATAAATCTTCATATGCTTCCTCCTAAGTTTTTACTCTTTTTACTATTTCGTCAGATATTCTTCCGAATTCCTCCAAAGTAAGGTCTTCTCCCCTTATACCCGGGGGTATGCCTGCGTAAACCAACGATTCATTTATTATGTCTTTTGAAATATTTAAGTTCTTGCTCAATCCGTTTAAAATCGTCTTTCTTCTTTGGCCGAATGATGCTCTTATCACGGCAAAAAGCATCCTTTCATCCCTTACCCGGATTTTAGGCTCAGGCAGGATTTTTAACTCGACTACGGCAGAATCAACCTTTGGCCTCGGCATAAAGACAGTATTGGGGACTATCATAGCTATATTGGTATCTGCCCTGTACTGAACGGCAAGAGTGAGGGCGCCGTATTCCTTGGTACCGGCTTTTGCATTAAGCCTTTGGGCAACTTCCTTTTGGACCATGACAACAATCTTTGAGACCTTATATTTTTCCTCCAAAACTTTCGTTATTATGGGGGTAGTTATGTAATAAGGCAGATTTGCGACTATTTTTACATCAAGTCCTTGGAATTCTTCCTCAATGAGTTTGTTTACATCAACCTTTAAAAAATCCTCATAAATAATCTTCAGATTGGGGTAATTGAGGGTACCCTTATGAACTTCTCTCAAGTTCTCATCAACTTCTACGGCAATGACCTTCTTGGCCTTCTTGCACAAGACCTGGGTCAAGGTTCCAAAGCCCGGTCCTATTTCCAATACTCCCGTACTTTCATCCAAACCGGCTACATCAGCAATTTTTTTAATTATGTTCCCGTCAATGATAAAATTCTGCCCTAACCTCTTGTTGAATTTAAAGCCATACCTGTCAAGTATGTCAATCATCACTCTCGGTGAATACAGTTTTATTTCATCCATTAATCCCCTCATTTGCCTTAATGACGGCCTCTTCCAATTCTTCCCTCGTTATGCCGAAAGAATTGAGCCTTTTTAAAAATTGCTTTCCGCTGCAATAGCCTATGCCCAGCTCATCTCCTATCAGGCTTCTTCTCTCAGCTGCCTTATGGTTTCCAGCCAAACCGTAGTAAATCATGTCTTCCATTGTAAATACATCGACCTTATCTGCAAGCTCGGCCCTGGCATTTTTCAGGGCTTCGATTATGGCTTCTTTTGATGCATTTTCAACCCCTATATCCCCGTCCTTATCTGCCTTGTCCCTAGGTATGAAGGCATGCTTGCAGTTTTCTATTTCCGAGCTTAAAATATTCCTGATTTTCTTGCCGGGATAGTCAGGGTCGGTCAGTATTATTATTCCCTTATTTTTTGCTGCCTTTTTTATTATACTTATTATTTCGTCATTTATACCTAAACCGCTGGTAGAAATTACCTGGGCGTCAACAGCCCTCTTGACGGCAGAAACATCTGCCTTCCCTTCAACCACAATTATTTCCTTAATCGATGGCCGGTCCATGTCTTCTTTCTCCTGACCCGGTCATGTTCAGCAAAGACCTTATTTTGGTAACCATCAAGTCCACGGCCACCAAATTGTTGCCTCCTTCGGTTACGATAATGTCCGCATATTTCTTGCTTGGCTCTATAAACTGTTCATGAGCAGGCCTTACTGTATTTATGTATTGGTTGATGACAGAATCAAGACTCCTTTTCCTTTCGTTCATATCCCTTATGATTCTCCTGAGTATCCTTATATCCGCATCCGTATCGACATAGATTTTGATATCCAAAAGTTCCCTTATTCTTTCTTCGTAAAATATCAGGAGTCCTTCCACAATAATTATTTCCTTGGGTTCAACAGTCACCGTTTCCTTTTTCCTGTTATGAATAGAGTAGTCATAGATAGGTTTTTGGATTGAATTTCCTTTTTTCAATTCCTTGATATGGTCTACAAAAAGGTCAGTATCGAAGGCAAAGGGATGGTCGTAATTTGTTTTGCACCTTTGCTCATAAGTCAATGAACTTTGGTCCTTGTAGTAAGAATCATGCTCCATAATAGCTACGCTCTTTTCGGGAACCTCTGAGCATATCCTGTTTACTATCGTTGTTTTGCCTGAACCGGATCCTCCCGACACTCCTATAAAAATTGGCTTCTTCATAATTTCCTCTCAATGTTTGTTATAATAATAATATACAACATTTTTTCGAATTTTACCATATACAAATAAGCCTTAACAAAAAAATATTCAAATAACCCGCAGGGCGTCATCCTGACCGCAGTGAAGAATCTCATGAGATCCTTCGCATACGCTCAGGATGACAATGTGCTCCCATACCTTTTAACTCAATGATATTAGTCTAAAATATAGACTTTTACCTGTCTCCTGCCAAAATTCATGGCATCTTGCTTGTCTTCCATAAACAAGTCTATCCTGTACCCCTTTATTGCCGAACCGGTATCAAGGGCAGTTGCAAAACCATAATCAGGACTGCCGTCTGTAGAAGCAATGTAGAGCTTAGTACCCAAAGGTATTACATCGGGGTCTACCGCAACCGTACCCGGCTCGGCTTTTGTGCCGGATGCCGTGATTCCGTATTCAGGATGGTCAGGATACTTTCCGCAGCTTTCATAGGATAAATCATAAGCTGTAGCTACCATATCCATTGCTTGGCTGAACCTGAAGCCGCTCCTTGAGACTGCTTCCGGTTCCTTTAAAACCTCTTCTCCCTTGTCCTCATTGTGATGCTGTGATTCTATCAGGGTTAATTTTGCTTTTGTAATCCTTGCGGCTGTTTCCCTTGTTTTTTCATCTCCTGCCGAATCATCGATTTGAGCAGGTTCCTCCGCAAATATCCCTGCAAAGGCATAGATAGCCTTTTCTTGGCTGAAACAAAAGCTTATTATCAAACTCATTGTTAATGTTATAATCAAAATCGGATATATTTCTTTTATTTTCATATTACCACCAACCTTCATCTTTAATTGACCAATTCTGAATAAGTCTATCAAAGGCAGAAATTTTTCATATCTTATAATTTTGCATAAGTATAAATTTATGCATCACCGGCAATCCCATTTTTTACAAGCCGTATTTTTTGGCATAAAGAGAATTATACTTCAAAAAGAAAGTATGGTCAAGTTTTTTTTCGAAAATTTAGCCATTTTTGCCTAAAACCCTGCAAGGGTACGGCCTTCCTCTTCTCCTATACCTTAGCAATTTTGTTATAATCAGGCAGAGTCTACCATGTATTTTCCAAAAATAGCATACAAAAAACAGCCCTGATAAGGCTGTTACTGTCTGCATATATTTTTATATACTTGTATATTTATATTCCCTAATTTCGTTGTAGAGCTCTTTCATAATCTTTTCAAAGATTACTCCTTCCGAGCCGGGTACCTGGGCAAGGTTGCTTATATGAACCGAAAGGGAAACAAATCTTGCCGCTTCTTCCATAGCCTCAGGAAGACTCTTTCCCTTCATGTAATAACCTAAGAATAACGAAGTAAATAAGTCCCCGGTACCCGGATATCTTTTATCAACGTAGTCAAAAGGTGCCAGCCAATACTTGTCCTCTTCCCTGTCGTAACAAACGTTGATATGTTCTCCTTCCGGGGTCATTATGCCCGTAATCAATGAGATTTTGGGGCCTAAGTCGGAAAGGTCTTTCAAGTAACCTTTTATTTGGGGAATGGTTACCTTTTCATCATGATACTTTTTTCCCAAAAGAATACATGCTTCAGTCAAATTCGGGGTTATGATATCTGCCCTTTTGACTAAATCAGACATTTTTTTTATCATTTTGTCATTGTAGGTGGCATAGGTAAAACCGTGGTCGCCCATCACAGGGTCTACAAGTATCAGGGCTTGGCGGTTTTTATGCCTAACCTTATCGATTATGTCAAGAATTATATCTATTTGGTCTTCGGACCCTATGAAGCCGCTGTATACACAATCAAACCAAAAATTATTTCTCTCCCAGTAGGAATAGTATTCTTCCATATGGTCGGTAAAATCGAAAAAATAGAATTCCTTGAACTCCGAGTGATTGCTTAATAAGGCCGTCGGCAAGGGACACACCTGGCATCCCAAAGCAGACATAATCGGAAGAATCACTGTCAGGGAACATCTTCCTACTCCCGACATGTCTTGTATTGCCATGATTTTAGGAATTTCTTTCATAATATACCCTTTCAATTAATTTGGGGACCTTCCTCCGACCAACAGGGACTTTCCCTTAATATGGAGGTGTGTCCATCGAATTTGGGGACATTCCTCCGACCGGCAGAGACCTTCCCTTAATTTGGAGGTGTATCCCCATACCTATAATACCTCAATCTATCACTTTCGAAAGGTACAGATTTGCCAAATTCTTAGAGGACAGACTTTTATATGGCCATATTCCATACTATTGATTCTTCAAAATAACGTCGTGGGCGCCGCCTTCAGTTAAACTTGTTGCCGATACAACCGTAAGTCTTGCATTTTGTTGAAGTTCTTTTATAGTCTTTGTCCCGCAGTTGCACATGGTTGATTTTATTTTATGGAGGGTAGTCCTTAGGCCGTCATCCAGCTTGCCTGCATATGGAACATATGAATCAACCCCTTCTTCAAACTCAAGTCCCCCGTTTCCGCCCAAATCATACCTGGCCCAGTTCCTTGCCCTGTTGGACCCTTCTCCCCAGTATTCCTTAACATATCCGCTTCCGTACTTAATCTTATTTGTAGGGCTTTCATCAAAGCCGGCAAAGTATCTTCCAAGCATTACGAAATCCGCCCCCATAGCCAGGGCAAGGGTTATGTGATAATCCAGAACAATTCCTCCGTCCGAGCATATGGGCACATATACACCGGTTTTTTTATAGTATTCATCCCTGGCAGCGGCCACATCCATTACGGCAGATGCCTGGCCTCTTCCGATTCCCTTCTGCTCACGGGTAATGCAGATTGAGCCTCCCCCTATGCCTACCTTCACAAAGTCGGCTCCTGCATCGGCTAAGTATTTGAAGCCGTCCCGCTCAACAACATTGCCGGCCCCAACCTTAACCTTACCGTCATAGGTTTCCTTTATCCAATTGATTGTATCATACTGCCATTCACTGAAGCCTTCGGATGAGTCGATGCAAAGGATATCTGCTCCCGCTTCAACAAGGGCAGGCACCCTTTCCTTGTAATCTCTTGAATTAATCCCGGCTCCAACCACATATCTCTTTTGGGCATCCAAAAGTGAATTTGGATTTTCCTTATCCTCGGAGTAATCCTTCCTGAATACCATGTATACTAAGTTGAAATCCTTGTCAACTATGGGAAGAGAATTCAGCTTGTTCTCCCAAATAATGTCATTGGCTTCCGAAAGAGTGATCCCTTCCCTGCCTGTAATAAGCTTATCACCGGTGGTCATGAAATCCTTCACCTTTTTATCCAAAGAATCCCGGGTTATCCTGTAGTCTCTCCCTGTTACAATTCCAAGGAGTTTACCGTTTGGTGACCCGTCTTCGGTAATAGCCATGGTTGAATGTCCGGTTCTTGCCTTCAATTCCAAAACATCCCTCAAAGTATGGTCGGGGGTTAAGTTGGAATCGCTTATTACAAAGCCCGCCTTGTACTTTTTAACTTTCCTGACCATCTCCGCTTCCTTTTCAATGGGCTGGGAGCAGTAGATAAAGGATATTCCTCCGTTTCTCGCCAAAGCAATGGCCATGTTGTTATCGGAAACGGATTGCATAATGGCTGAAGAAAAAGGTATGTTCAGCTTTATTTCAGGTTCTTCTCCCTTCTTAAACCGGGTTAAGGGGGTAGATAAATCAACGTTCTCAACAATGCAGTCCTTTGTTGTTAAATTGGGTAAGAGCAAAAATTCTCCAAAAGTTCTGGAAGGTTCCTTTATAATAATTGCCATTTTAATCTCCTTTTCTCATCATTGGTATGAATAAGCCGCAGGATGTCATTCCGAGCACAGTGAAGAATCTCATGAGGTCCTTCGCTTGGGCTCAGGATGACAATTAACTATTCATTATAATTTTTATATTATTGTTACCATATCACATACTAAATGTCAACTTTAACATTAACAAAAAACTTTTAAATATTTATATTTTTTAAGATTGTTTTAATGATTAATAGGTATAATATATAATATATATGAAATATACATATTTTACAGGGAGGGTTTATGAAAGAACAAAAGAATCCAAGAAAACCATTTATATATTACTATATGATTGTAATGCTGCTGATTATATTATTAAATGCAACAGTATTTCCATACTTCAGGAAGGTTCAGTCCAAAATAGTTGAAATTGATTACGGAACCTTTCTCAACATGGTGGAGGCAGGAGAAGTAACCACAGTCGAAATTGACAGCAAGCAGATTGCATTTTTAACCGATAAAGATGAAGAGACTGTATATATAACGGGAAAATTTGAAGACCCCATGCTGGTTGACAGATTGCGGTCTGCAGGCAAGGACATAAAATTCGACAGGCTGATTGAAAAAGAAACAAATACCTTGTTGTCAGCCCTGATGTCCTGGGTCCTTCCCCTCGCCTTCTTTATAGGAATAGGCCAGCTCTTGTCAAGGCAGATGCAGAAAAGGATGGGGACCACTATGCAGTTTGGAAAGGCTAATGCCAAAATATATGTGGAAGCTCAAACGGGCAAAAGCTTTGAAGATGTTGCCGGCCAGGATGAAGCAAAGGAGGCCTTGCAGGAGATTATAGACTTTCTTCATGATCCGAAAAAATATGAGGAAATCGGAGCAACAATGCCGAAGGGAGCCCTCTTGGTCGGACCTCCCGGCACAGGCAAAACTCTTCTCGCTAAGGCCGTTGCGGGCGAAGCCAAGGTACCCTTCTTCTCCATATCCGGCTCTGAATTTGTGGAAATGTTCGTCGGCATGGGGGCTGCGAAAGTCAGGGACTTATTCAAGCAGGCCCAGGAAAAGGCACCATGCATAGTGTTTATAGATGAAATTGATACAATAGGCAAAAGAAGAGACTCAGGAGGATTTGCAGGCAATGACGAGAGGGAGCAGACCCTGAACCAGTTGTTGACGGAGATGGACGGATTCGACGGAAGAAAAGGCGTTGTGATATTAGCCGCCACAAACAGGCCGGAAATCTTGGACAAGGCCTTGCTGAGACCGGGCAGGTTTGACAGGAGAATCCCCGTGGAGCTTCCCGATTTGGCAGGACGGGAGGCAATTTTAAGAGTTCATGCCAAGAATGTAGCCTTGGAAGACGACATTGATTTTAATGCCATAGCCAGGGCAACGGCAGGAGCAAGCGGTGCTGATTTGGCCAACATAATTAACGAGGGAGCTTTGAGGGCAGTAAGGTCAGGAAGGAACAAGGCCACCCAGGAGGACCTGGAAGAATCGGTTGAGGTTGTTATTGCAGGCTATCAGAGGAAAAATGCCGTTATTTCACCCAAGGAAAAGAGAATCGTTGCTTACCACGAAATCGGCCACGCCTTAGTGGCAGCAAAGCAAACAGATTCAGCCCCGGTTCACAAAATAACAATCATTCCCCGAACATCCGGTGCCTTGGGTTACACCATGCAGGTTGCCGAAGAAGAAACCTTCCTCCTTTCTAAGGAAGAAGTATTCAATAAAATAGTAACCTACACAGGAGGCAGGGCTGCAGAAGAAATAGTATTTAATACCTTTACGACAGGGGCCTCCAATGATATAGAGCAGGCTACAAAATTAGCAAGGGCAATGGTGACCCGTTACGGCATGAGTGAGGAATTCGGTATGATGGCCCTGGAAAGCGTGACTAATCCTTACTTATCCTCAGATACTTCAATGATCTGCTCATCCTTAACCGCCAGCAAGATTGATGAAGTGGTCATGAATATAATAAAGTCAGCCCGGGAAAAAGCCAACCGGATATTGAAAGAAAACGAAGATAAGCTCCATGAGTTGGCCGAATATTTATTGGAGAAGGAAACCATAACCGGTGAAGAATTTTTGAATATATTAAACAGGCAGGATGAGTCATGAAAGAAAGATTACTGAAAAAGCAATTATGGGACATGATAAGACTGACCAACACGAATTTTGAAACGGCCTACAAGCCGATAGTTGAAATTCACGGTCTTACAACATTGCAAAGCAGGGTATTGATAGCCATCAATGAATTCGAAGAGCCGACGGTTGGTAATGTCTCCAAAATAATTGATATGTCCAGTCCCAATGCTTCAAATTTGTGCAAGAAACTGGAACGGGACGGCTTTATTCGCAGGACCCGGAGTTCAAGGGATGAAAGGGTGGTCGTCCTTAAACTTACCGAAAAAGGAGAAAAAACTCTTCATCAAATAAACACCGATTTAAAAATCTTGTTCGGCCCTATTATTGAAAAAATACCGGAAGAAGAATTCGAAACCATGATCTCCGGCATTAAGCTTTTGAATAAATTACTGAGTCAATTGGAAAATGCAGTAAAGGAACTGTAAGATACAGTTCCTTTATGTATTAGTCTTCCTATTCGTCCTCGTCAAACAGCTCTTCCATGTCTGCTTCTTCTAATATTTCATCGAAGGCTTTTGTCACTGATTCGTATTCCTCATCGGATTCTATGCTCATCAATTTAATTCCGTCATCATCTTCTTTAAATTCATATAGGAATACTTCCCCTTCTTCTTCGTTGCCGTCCAAGGGGAGCAAGGCAATATAATCTTTTTCGTCAACGGGAAAAATCGCGATAATTGCGCAATCAACTTCTGTTCCGTCTTCTAATGTTATTGTCATTATTTCTTCTTC